>NZ_JAMYVL010000012.1:0-173607 GCF_040323955.1 Mesorhizobium sp. M0018
CAGCCATCGCCCAGAACCTCAGGAAATTGGCCAAGATTTGCACCCTCGGAACAAACGTCCGAGCCACTTAAGGCGAGGAGGTCGCGTCGACCTTAATCAAGACGCTTCGGTGCGAGTGGATCCACGGCTTCATCGCCGACTTCTTCAACACTATCGGTCGAACTCGGTCATTCAGGGTGATTGGGTTTGATCTTATCCCGCAGCGCGGACAGGCTCTCCTTCCTGGAAGGCGGCGAGCGCGGCCTTCAGCCCGTCGGGCCCGGTCGCGACAATCTGCGGCGACGGCGAAAAGCCGGCGCCGAGCATCTTGCGGCCAAGCATGTGGTCGCCGGGCCGGTTGACCGATTCGATGCCGAGCAGCCGGCTTCCGGCATAGTGGTAGATGGAGAATTTGTTCTCGGCCACGTCGCCCAGCACGACATGGCTGTCGCCGCCCGCAATCAGGCCGACCATCTGCAGCTTCATGTCACCGATATCGGACCAGAACCACGGCACTGCCGAGTAATTGTCGGTGTGGCCGGCGATGGTGCGTGCGGCGAGCCGCGCCTGGTCAGTGGCGTTCTGCACCGATTCCAGCCGCACGTCGCCGCCGGTGAACCAGTGCCGGTAAGACGCCGCGTCGCCGATGGCGAGGATTTCCGGCACCGACGTGCGCATCTGCTGGTCGACGCGGATGCCGTTGGCGATGACAATGCCGGCGGCTTCGGCCAGTTCGACATTCGGCACGACGCCGATACCGATGACGACCATCTGCGCCGGCAATGTCTCGCCGGATGAGGTGATTGCAGCCGAAACACGGCCGTTCTCGTCCTCCAGCCGTTCGATGGTGGTGCCGGTAAGGATGCGCACACCGGAGGCCTCCAGCCGCTGGCGCACATGGCCGGCGATCACCGGTGCCACGGCGCGGCCGAGCAGCCGGTCGACCGCCTCGACCACCGTAACCTTGCGGCCTGCCGCGGTGAGCGTCGCGGCAATCTCCAGGCCGATGAAGCCGCCGCCGAGGATGACGACCTCCTCGCTTTGCGCGCTCAATTCGCGGATCAGGCGGGCATCGCCGAGCGAGCGCAGCGACACAACGCCGGAAAGCTCCGAACCCGGCAGCGGCAGCAGGCGCGGCCGCGCGCCGGTGGCGAGGATCAGCCGGTCAAACGGCAACACACCGCCGCCCGATATCTCTAGCCTGCGGCCGCCTACGTCGATCCGCTCGACCCGGATGCCTGGCCGGAAGTCGATGGCGCTGCCGGTATAAAAAGCCTCGCCGCGCAACGGCTGCGGCTTTGCTTGCTGATCCTTGATGAAGGTCTTCGACAGCGGCGGCTTGTGGTAGGGCAATTCGTTTTCGTCGCCGACCAGGATCACCGGGCCGTCATAGCCTTCTTCGCGCAGGCTGGCGGCCGCTTGCACGCCCGCATGACCCGCACCGACAATGACGACCCCGTTCTTCATAACAGCCCGATTCCTCATCCAAATCTAGGACGTCTCGCCAGGTGGCGATTGTCCGGCGCCGCCGCAAGAGCGCCGATCCAGGTCGCACCCGGAACGGCCGCCTGTCAACTGCGTCATGCGCCGGCATTCCTCATACGTCGGTGTTAAAGTTGACAGTTCTAGTTTAGAATAATTCTAAACTATTGTTTCAATTGAATTTTTTCTACGCCACCAGTTGACATCCGGCGTCTTCGCCGTTTTATGGAAGCTCGCGCGTCAGCGCATCCCTTTGATGTCTGGGCCTTGAACCCTTTCGATTGGAGGCATTTCGGTGTCTTTCTTCCGCGAACCGCGCGATGACGCGACCCTTCTTTGCCCGCTGGCAGCTGCCCGCCGAGGCGCCGGCATTTCATTGATTCCCGAGGAGAGACAATCATGAGAACGATGATCACGGCACGGTATGGCGGCAGGCTTGCGGCGATCGGCGCCACCGCAATGCTGACGGCGGCCGTGTTCGTGCTGCCGGCCAAGGCGCAAACCGATGCCAAGGCGGTCATCAAGACCTATTCCGACATTGCGCTCGCCAAATACGAGGATTCGCTGATCGCGGCCGAGGCGCTCGACAAGGCTGTCGATGCGCTGCTCGCCAAGCCATCTGCCGAAACGCTGAACGCCGCCCGCGAGGCCTGGAAGGCATCGCGCGTTCCCTATCAGCAGACCGAGGTCTATCGCTTCGGCAATGCCATCGTCGACGACTGGGAAGGCAAGGTGAACTCCTGGCCGCTCGACGAAGGCTTGATCGACTATGTCGCCAAGAGCTACGGCACTGAGTCGGACGCCAACGCGCTCTACACCGCCAATGTGATCGCCAACAAGTCGATCGAGATCAACGGCAAGAAGGTCGACGCCACCGACCTGACGCCGGAGTTCCTCTCCGGCACCCTGCAGGAGGCCGGCGGTATCGAGGCCAATGTGGCGACCGGCTATCACGCGATCGAATTCCTGCTTTGGGGTCAGGACCTGCACGGCACCGGTCCGGGCGCCGGCGAACGGCCCTACACCGATTACGACCTCGCCAATTGCACCGGCGGCAATTGCGACCGCCGCGGACAGTATCTGAAATCGGCGAGCGACCTTCTGGTTTCCGATCTAAAGGATATGGCCGACGACTGGAAGGAAGGCGGCGCCGCCCGCAAGAACCTTGTCGATGGCGAGCCGAACGCCGCCATTTCGACCATCTTCACCGGCATGGGTTCGCTGTCCTATGGCGAGCTCGCCGGAGAGCGGATGAAGCTCGGCCTCTTGTTGCACGACCCGGAAGAGGAGCACGATTGCTTCTCCGACAATACCTACAACTCCCATCTTTACGATGCGATCGGCATCCGTGCCGCCTATCACGGCAGCTACAAGCGGCTCGACGGCACTGTCGTCGAGGGGCCGTCGGTCGCCGACATGGTCAAGGCGGCCGACCCGGCGGTTGACAAGGAATTGTCGGACAAACTGGACGTCACCGTCGCCAAGATGGAGGCCATCAAGGCACGGGCGCTTGCCGGCGAGGCCTATGACCAGCAGATCGGAGAAGGCAACACGGAAGGCAATGCCACTGTGCAGGCGGCGATCGACGCGCTGGTCGATCAGACCAAGTCGATCGAACGCGCCGTCGGTACCCTGAAGCTCAATGCGATAGCCTTCGAGGGCTCGGACAGCCTCGATTCACCGGACAAGGTGTTCCAATAGACTATCGAAACCACCAGCCACGCGACGCAACGAAGCGCCGTTAGCCAGAGCGACAAATGCTGATCTGCCATTGCAACATCATCACCGAAAAGGAGATAGAGCAGACGATCGTCGGACTGCTGGATGAGGACCCCTGGCAGCTGATCGTGCCGGCGAAGGTCTATCACGCCATGCACAAGCGCGGTCGCTGTTGCGGCTGCTTCCCAAATGTGGTCGAAACGATCATTCGGGTCACCGAAAATTACCATGCCCGCTCGGCGGCGAGTGGCGTGGACATCGTTTCACACCTGGATCGCGTCAGAGGCCTGCGCGTCCAATACGGGAGCAGAACCCATGAAAGGCGAACAGCAGATCATAGAGCGGCTTAACGAGGCTCTGTTTCTGGAACTTGGGGCGGTCAATCAATACTGGGTGCATTTCCGGCTGCTGGAAGACTGGGGATACGCCAAGCTAGCGAAGAAGGAACGCGCTGAATCGATCGAGGAAATGCACCATGCCGACCGGCTCGTGGCGCGCATCATCTTCCTCGAGGGCCATCCGAACCTGCAGTCCGTGGCGCCGCTGCGCATCGGGCAGAATGTCAAGGAAGTGCTCGAATCCGATCTTGCCGGCGAATACGACGCGCGCACCGCCTACAAGCGTTCGCGCGAGGTTTGTAACGAAGCAGGCGACTACGTGACGATGAAGCTGTTCGAGGAATTGCTGGCTGACGAGGAAGGTCACATCGACTTTCTCGAGACGCAACTCGACCTGCTCGCCTCGATCGGCGAAGAAAAGTACGGTCAACTCAACGCAGCGTCGGCCGACGAGGCGGAATAAGGACATGCCGGAATGCGGCGCCCCCTAGATTTCATGCGCCGCTTGCGGCCGGCCGAGCATTGTGGCCTGCCGCCTCAGAAGAAGCCGCAATACGGTATCCTTCGCGGCGCCTTTCTTGCCGTGGTGGCGACGCTCACAGCCTCGGCGCTGGCCGGGGCGCCGCAACCGGCGGGGCTTGCCACCAGCCGCACGGATCTGACGCCGAAGGATCTGGCGCGCGTCATCGCCATCACCAGGCCGACCAGCGATTTCTCCAAGCCCGAGCAATTCGAGCTGATGCAGGGCGGCGCCGGCACCTCGAAGAAGGACGTCAACAAGGACGCCTTCTCGCAATCCTCCGCCAACATCAGCTTCGAGGAAGAGGGCACCTTCAAGCTCGGCAACGCCATTTTCCGCAAGAACTGGGTGTCCTCGCCATCCTCGACACAAGCCTCGGATGGGCTCGGTCCGTTGTTCAACGAGCGCGCCTGCCAGAACTGTCATCTGAAGGACGGTCGCGGCCATCCGCCCCAAGGCGACAGCGGCACCACCTCGATGTTCCTGCGCCTGGCAAGGGAAGCCAGTACCGAGGAGGAGAAAGCCGCGCTCGCCGATCACAAGGTGCTCAACTTTCCCGACCCGGTCTATGGCACACAACTTCAGGAGCTAGCCGTTCCCGGCCTGCGGGGCGAAGGCAGGATGCATGTCGATTATCAGGAGCAAAAAGTAAAACTGGCGGACGGCAGCGTCGTGTCGCTGCGCAAGCCGAGCTATTCGGTCGAGGGTCTCGCCTACGGGCCGCTCGATCCGCACACCACGCTGTCGCCGCGCATGACACCGCCGATGATCGGCCTTGGCCTGGTCGAGCAGATCGCTCCTGCCGACATCCTTGCGCGTGCCGATGCGGCCGACCGCGATGGTGACGGGATTTCCGGCAGGCCAAACATAATACGCGACGCCAGCAGCGGTGAACTGACGCTCGGCCGTTTCGGCTGGAAGGCGCAGGCGGCATCGATCCGCCAGCAATCGGCGGACGCTTTTGCCGGCGATATTGGCATTTCGACGCCTGAAGTGCCGAAGCACTGGGGCGATTGCAGCGCCGCGGAAAAGACCTGCCTTGGCCTACCTAACGGTGTACAGGAGCGCCTCGGTCCGGTCGAAGCGCCGCCGCCGGTCATGGACCTCGTGACCTTCTATTCGCAAAACCTTGCCGTGCCGGCCCGGCGCGATCTCGACAGACCGGACGTGCTCGCCGGCAAAAAACTATTCTACGATATGGGCTGCATCTCCTGCCATACGCCGAAATTCGTCACCCGTCGCGACACCCCGAACAAGGCGCAGGCCTTCCAGCTGATCTGGCCCTATTCCGATTTCCTGCTGCATGAAATGGGACCCGGTCTTGCCGACGGACAGGCGGTGGGCGAGGCCACGGGAAGCGAATGGCGCACGCCGCGACTGTGGGGCATCGGGCTCACCCAGACCGTCAGCGGCAACACCTTCTTCCTGCATGACGGGCGCGCACGAAGCCTGGCCGAGGCGATTCTGTGGCATGGCGGCGAGGGTCAGAAGGCGCGTGACCGCTTTGCCGCTGCCGATGCGGCCGACCGCGCCGCGCTGATCAAGTTTCTGGAGTCGCTCTGATGCGGAAGCGTCTTGCATTCGCTCTGATGCTGGTCCTCGCCGGTGCGCTGCCGGCATCCGCGACGGTGAAGGCTTCGGATGTGATCCAGCGGGCGATCGACGGCTTCGTCCGCCCGGCCTATGACAGATTGCATGACCATGCGGACAGCTTGGCCAAGACCATGCACGCGCTTTGCCAAGCGCCCTCGCGAGACAATCTCGATGCGGCACGCGCCGAATTCTCAGGCGTCGTGGATGCCTGGTCGGTGGTGGAAATCATCCGTTTCGGGCCGATCGCGGAAAACAACCGGCTTGAGCGCATGCTGTTTTGGCCGGATCGCAAGAGCATCGGCCTGAAGCAGGTGCAGGCAGCACTTGCCGGCAAGGATCCGACAGCCGCCGATCCGGCCCAGCTGGCTACAAAGAGCGTCGCCATGCAAGGGCTCGGCGCACTGGAATTCGTCCTCTACGGCGACGGAGCCGGTCAATTGGTCGGCAGGGACGACGCCTATCGCTGCGCCTACGGTGCGGCCATTGCCGGCAATGTCGAGACGATTGCCGGCGAGGTTGGCGATGCCTGGAACGAGCCCAACGGCTTTGCCGCGCTCTGGGCCAATCCGGGTCCGCAGAACGCGCTCTACCACGACGGCACCGAAGCGGTGACCGAACTGGTCGGCGTCTTCATCAACGAGCTGGAAATGGTCCGCGACGTACGCCTGAAAGGCTTCCTGGGCGCCAAGCCGGAGGCCGACAAACCGAAACAGGCGATCTATTGGCGCTCGCAAAACACCGCCCGCTCGCTGACCGGGAATCTGGCGGGCATGGACACGCTGTTCCAGGCCTCGCAGCTTGGCGACGCGCTGCCGCCCGATGCGCGCTGGATGGCAGAATCGGTCCACATCCAGCTCACCAACGGGATCGAGGCGGCCAAGGCGATCAGGGGACCGATCGACAAGGCACTTGCCGATCCGGCGCTGCGCCAGAAGCTCGACTATTTCTCGCTGGTGACATCCAGCCTGACGACCCTGATCGGCACCAGGCTGACCGCCGAATTCGGCCTGACCGCCGGGTTCTCGTCATTGGATGGTGACTGATCATGAGGACGCCGCTGATCGATCGGCGCGATTTCCTGAGGGCCGCAGGCGCTGGTTTCGTAGCGGCGATGGCGCCGTCGGCCTGGGCAAAGACAATCGACGCCGACGCGGTCTTCGCCACCGCTTTCGTCAAGCGCGACGGCAGCTATGGCGCGGCCGTCCTGTCCGAGGCCGGCAAGTTGTTGCACACGATCGATCTGCCCGATCGGGGCCACGACGTTACCTTCGACCCGGTGTCCAATCGTTCGGTGGTGTTTGCCAGGCAGCCGGGCACCTTTGCTGTCGTCTTCGACCATACCGGCCGCTATAAACCGCACACCATTGCCAGCGTTGCCGGCCGGCATTTCTTCGGCCATGGTGTGTTCTCGGCCGATGGCACGCTGCTCTACGCAACCGAGAACGATTTCGACAATGCCGCCGGCGTCGTCGGCGTCTATGACGCGCATGCGAAATTCAAGCGCATCGGCGAGTTCCCGACCTACGGCGTGGGCCCGCACGAACTTCTGCTTCTCTCCGACGGCAGGACAATCGCTGTCGCCAATGGCGGCATCGAAACGCATCCGGATTATGGCCGCGCCGAGCTCAATATCGCAACGATGAAGCCTTCCTATGTTCTGGTCGACCGCCTTACCGGCGATCTCACCGAAAAGCACGAATTACCGCCGGCGCTACACCAACTGTCGATCCGCCATATGGATGCCGACCGCTCCGGCACCGTCTGGTTCGGCTGTCAATACAGGGGGCCCGGTACCGATCGTCCCCCACTGCTCGGCCGCGCGGCGCGCGGCATGGACCTGAAATTACTCGACATGTCGCAGGACGTGCTCTCCGCCTTCAGGAACTATATCGGCTCGGTCGCCGCCAACCCTGCCGCCGGCACCATCGCGGTGTCTTCGCCTGAGGGCAATTCGCTTGCCGTGATCGACGCGGCCAGCGGCCGTATCGTCGCCACCAAGGCGCTGGTCGAGGTTTGCGGCGTTGCAGCCGATGGGGAAAGCTTCATGGCGACGACCGGCGCCGGCGATATCGTCGAGTCCGGTGGCTCGATACATTCCGAGCCTGACTATGTCTGGGACAATCACGTGCTGCGTATCGAGCAGGTCGGCTAGTCCCGATACCTATTGTGGCGATTGCGTGCGTTGGAACTTACATTCTTGGACCCGCGCCGAAGCCAAGTCGCCTGACGATTTATCCATTATTCCCTTGCGGGGATCAGCCCTGGCGGGCAGAGGGAAGCTGTTTTCGAAACTGTCTCAACCGGCCGCTTCATGAAATTGCTTGCCATCGACTGTGCCGCCAATCTCTGCGCCGCCTGCGTCTACGACGCGGCGGCCGGGAAAGAACTCGGCCGTTCGGTGCTCGATCTCGGTAAGGGTCATGCCGAGCATCTGATGGGTGTCATCGAAAAGGCGTTGGGGACCAGCAGAACCGACTATTCCGGCCTCGGCGCCATTGCCGTTTCGACGGGTCCGGGCTCCTTCACCGGTCTGCGCGTCGGCGTCTCGGCGGCGCGCGGCCTTGCGCTGGCGCTGAAAATCCCGGCGATCGGCGTGACGACTCTGGAGGCCCTGGCGGCGCAAGCGAGAGCGGCATTTCCCGGTCGCGCCGTGCTCGCCGCGCTCGATGCAGGTCGCGAGGAGATCCATGCGGCACTTTACGATGAGAGGTCGGTTCTGATCTTTGGTCCGGCCGTGACCACGCTCTCGCAAGCAGCCGCCATCGCGGTCGACAGATCTGCGGTTCTCGCCGGCACGGCGGCAACCCAAATTGCCGCGGCGGCCGGGCGCAGCTTCGATCTCGGCGGGACGGCGGCCACCGCCGACATCGCCGTCTATGCCCGGCTGGCCGCCGCCCAACGTGCCGGTAAAAAGGGCGAGGGCGAAAAGCCGAAACCGCTCTATCTGCGCGGCGCCGACGCCAAGCCGCAGGCCGGCTTTATTCTATCTAGGCAAAAAAACTGATGCGCATTCCATTCCTCCAGCCGCGTCGCAGGGACTATGCGATCGAGCCGCTGACGGTTGCCGACAGCGCGGCCATGTCGGTGCTGCATCGCGAGGATTTCGCGCGGCCGTGGACCGACGACGAATTCGCCGCGCTGCTCGAGCAGGACACGGTGTTCGGCTATGCCGCGCGCGAGACCGGACAGGGTGCCAAGCCGCCGGTCGGCTTCGTGCTGGCTCGGCTGGCGGCCGGCGAGGGGGAGATCCTGACGGTCGCGGTGGCACGCTCGCATCGGCGCCGGGGGCTCGGCTGGCAATTGATGGATGCGGTGCTGCGTGAACTGCACGCACAGCGCGCCGAGGCACTTTTCCTCGAGGTCGACGAGACCAATGTCGCCGCGATCGCGCTCTACCGACGGTTCGGCTTCCGCGAGGTCGGCAAGCGCGCCAACTATTACAAGTCGCCGGAGCTCGGCCCGACCGGCGCGCTTGTCATGCGCCGCGATCTTCGTTAGCCAAACGCCGGGGTGGTGGGGATGATAGGAAAAATCAGGATTTTCCTGGCCCTGGGGCTGGTTGTCGTCGGCTCATTGGTGCTTGTGCCTTTGCAGATACTGTCGATGAGGACCGGACTCTGGCGCGAGACCTTCATCCTGAAGATCTGGCACAGGATGATCGTCAGGGCGCTGGGGCTGCGCATCCATGTCAAGGGAGCGCTGTCCGGCCAGCGCCCATTGCTGATTGCTGCCAACCACATCTCCTGGACCGACATCATGGTGCTGGGGTCGATGGTCGACGTGACGTTCATCGCCAGGGCCGATATGGCAGGCTGGCCGCTGATCGGCATGCTGTCGAAGCTGCAACGCACCGTCTTCATTGAACGTGAGCGCAAACGCTCGTCGGGCGACCAGGCGAGCGAGATCGCCCGCCGGATGGCCAAGGGCGACGCCATGGTGCTGTTTGCCGAAGGCTCGACCGGCGACGGGAACATGATCCTGCCGTTCAAGAGCACGCTGTTCGGCGCCGCTACAATGGCGATTGCGGAAGGGGCGGCCGAACAGGTCTTCATCCAACCGGTGGCGATCGTCTATACGCGCCTGCATGGCGTGCCGCTCGGCCGCCGGCATCGGCCGGTTGCCGCCTGGATCGGCGATGAGGAGCTGATGCCGCACCTCAAGGTGCTGATGGCCGAGGGCGCCCTCGACGTCGAGGTGCATTTTGGCGAGGCGATTGCTTTCTCCAGGGGCTCGAGCCGCAAGGAGACGGCAAAGCAGATGGAACGCCAGGTTCGCGAGATGGTACAAGCGGCGCTCGCCGAACCGCGTCCGAGCCGGTAGGCTGAGCAGGTTCCGGCCAGATTCGTCTGTTTTTTGTCGGGGAAAGGCGCTAGAAGCCGCGAAATGGAATTGAACACGATAGAACGCGACGACATCGGCGCTGCCGCCGAAAACCTGGTCGTTCCGCCTGCCGCGACCAGAAAGGTCTTCGTCAAGACCTATGGCTGCCAGATGAACGTCTACGATTCGCAGCGCATGACCGATGCTCTGGCGGCCGACGGCTATGCCGCGACAGACGCCATCGGCGAGGCCGATCTGGTGCTGCTCAACACCTGTCACATCCGCGAGAAAGCGGCGGAAAAGGTCTATTCCGAACTTGGGCGCATCCGTGAGCTGAAGGCGGAGCGTGCCAAGGCCGGGCGCGAAATGCTGGTCGGCGTCGCCGGCTGCGTGGCGCAGGCCGAGGGTGCCGAGATCATCCGCCGCTCGCCGGCTGTCGATCTGGTCATCGGTCCGCAGACCTACCACCGGCTGCCCGGGGTGCTGGCGAGGGCGCGGAGCGGCGAAAAGATCGTCGAGACCGATTATGCCGTCGAAGACAAGTTCGAGCATCTGCCGCAGCCGAAGCGCGCCGAACTGATCAGGCGCGGCGTGACGGCGTTCTTGACCGTTCAGGAAGGCTGCGACAAGTTCTGCACCTTCTGTGTCGTGCCCTATACGCGCGGCTCGGAAGTCTCGCGGCCGGTGGCACAGATCGTCGCCGAAGCCGAGCGCCTGGCGGATGCCGGCGTGCGCGAGGTGACGCTGCTCGGCCAGAATGTCAACGCCTGGCACGGAAGAGGTGAAGACGGCGAGGAATGGGGCCTTGGCCGGCTGCTGTTCAGGCTGGCAGAGATTCCAGGTCTGGCGCGGCTGCGCTACACGACCAGCCATCCGCGCGACATGGACGATGAATTGATCGCCGCCCATCGTGATTTGCCGACGCTGATGCCCTATCTACATTTACCGGTGCAATCCGGCTCCGACCGCATACTCAAGGCGATGAACCGCAGGCATATGGCCAAGGACTATCTGACGTTGATCGACCGCATCCGTGCCGCACGGAACGACATCGCACTGTCCGGCGATTTTATTGTCGGCTTTCCCGGTGAGACGGAAGCGGATTTCGAGGCGACGATGCAGTTGGTCGAAGACGTCAACTATGCCTCGGCCTTCTCGTTCAAATATTCTCCGCGCCCCGGCAC
Source organism: Mesorhizobium sp. M0018 (assembly GCF_040323955.1). Classification (NCBI taxonomy): domain Bacteria; kingdom Pseudomonadati; phylum Pseudomonadota; class Alphaproteobacteria; order Hyphomicrobiales; family Phyllobacteriaceae; genus Mesorhizobium; species Mesorhizobium sp. M0018. The sequence continues at coordinate 11,136 of NZ_JAMYVL010000012.1, forward strand.
GCCGGGCGCGGAGATGGGCGATCACGTGCCGGAGGCCGTCAAGGACGAGCGCCTGCAGCGGCTGCAGGCGCTGCTTCTGAAACAGCAGCAGCATTTCGGCGCAAGCCTGGTCGGCAGGACTATCGACACGCTGATCGAAAAGCCGGGCCGCCAGGCCGGCCAGAAGGTTGGCCGCTCGCCGTGGCTGCAGCCGGTTATTGTTGATGAAAAGGCCGGCGAAATCGGTGACATTATCCAGGTACGAATCACGAAGACGGGCTACAACAGCCTGTTCGCCGAATTGGCCTGAAGGCCTCGGCAGATGAGGAGAGACGGTTGAGCGCTGCTGAAGTCAAGAACCTGCCCCAGAACCTACCCTCCGGGGCCTCGGATATCGCGCACATCGTACTGACTTTCGACAATAACAAGCTTGCCAGCGCCCTTTACGGCCAGTTCGACGAGAATCTGGCCAGGCTCGAGCAGAAGCTCGGCGTTGACATCCGCTCGCGTGGCAACCAATTGACCATCAAGGGCTCTTCCTCGGCCGCCGAGCAGGCGCGCCGCGCCTTGGACAATCTTTACGGCATTCTGCAGAAAGGCACCGATATCGGCCAGTCCGATGTCGACGGCGCCGTGCGCATGGCGATCGCCACCGACGACCAGCTGACGCTGCCGACGCTGGAGCGCAAGGGCAAGGTGTCCGCCGCCCAGATATCGACGCGCAAGAAGACCATCTATGCCCGCTCGCTCAACCAGGACGCCTATATGCGCGCGCTGGAGCGGTCGGAACTCGTCTTCGGCATCGGCCCGGCCGGCACCGGAAAGACCTATCTGGCGGTGGCGCATGCGGCAATGCTGCTCGAACGTGGCATGGTCGAACGGATCGTGCTGTCGCGCCCCGCGGTCGAGGCCGGTGAACGGCTTGGCTTTCTGCCGGGTGACATGAAGGAGAAGGTCGATCCCTATCTGCGGCCGCTCTATGACGCGCTCTACGACATGATGCCGGCCGACAAGGTCGAGCGGGCGATTGCTGCTGAGGTCATCGAGATCGCGCCGCTGGCATTCATGCGCGGCCGTACGCTGGCGCACGCTGCCGTCATCCTCGACGAGGCGCAGAACACCACGCCGATGCAGATGAAGATGTTCCTGACCCGGCTCGGCGAGAACTCGCGCATGATCGTCACCGGCGATCCGACCCAGATCGATCTGCCGCCAAACACCAAATCCGGCCTGGTCGAGGCGCTGAGAATCCTCGACGGCGTCACCGGCATGGTGACCGTACGCTTCAATGAAGGCGACGTCGTCAGGCATCCGCTGGTCGCCGAGATCGTCAAGGCCTACGACCGTGACGGCAAGCTGGCCAGGGGTTTGGGTGTCGAAAGCTGATACGATTATGCGGCCGCATGGCTGAGGAGCAAAAGGCGGGGGGACCGCTTCCCGTCGAAATCGATATCGCGATCGAGGCGGGCGACTGGCCCGACGAGGCGGTGCTGATGCGGCTGGTCGACCACGCCGTCTCGGCCGCCTTTGCCGAAACCGGTGCCGACGGCCGTTCCGAGCTCAGCATCGTCTTTTCCGACGATGCCCGTATCCGCACGCTCAATGCCGGCTGGCGCGGCAAGGACAAGCCGACCAACGTCCTGTCTTTTCCAGCTTTTCCGTTTGCCAGGGGAGGGCCTCTGCCGCCGATGCTCGGCGACATCGTGCTGGCCGCCGAGACTGTCGCGCGCGAGGCGGCACTGGAAGACAAGCCCATCGAGGACCATATCTCCCATCTCGTCATCCATGGCCTGCTGCATTTGCTGGGCTATGATCACGAAACGGATGCCGAAGCGGAACTGATGGAAGCGACAGAGCGCGCAGCACTTGCGAGGCTTGCCATTCCCGATCCCTACACGTAATTACAAAAGACCAATTGACCGGACGATGATGAACGACAAACCAGAGACTGCCGCCCGCTCCGACGCCGGCAGTGTGATCAAGCCTTCCGAAACGACGGAAGAGGGCTCGAGTCCGAGTACCACGACCGGCAGCTTCGCCAGCGAGGCATCGCCTGCCGGTCCTTCCCTGTTCGATCGCGTGCTCGGGCTTTTCAGGCACCGCAACGGCACCAGCCTGCGCGAGGAGATTGCCGGTGCGCTTGCCGAAACGGCGAGCGATGCAGAATCCTTCTCGCCCGGCGAACGCGCCATGCTCAACAACATCCTGCGCCTGCGCGAAGTGCGGGTCGAGGACGTCATGGTGCCGCGCGCCGACATCGAGGCGGTCGAGATCACCACGAAGCTCGGCGACCTTCTGGGGTTGTTCGAGCAGTCCGGCCATTCCCGCATGCCGGTCTATTCGGAGACGCTCGACGATCCGCGCGGCATGGTCCATATCCGCGACGTGCTGGCGCATATCACCAAGGTCGCCCGCGTCAGAAAGGGCAGGACGACCAGGAAAACTCCGGTCGCGACGCTTCTCGATCTCGCCCAGGTCGATCTGGCGCGCACCATCGGCGATCTCAACCTGATCCGACCGGTGCTGTTCGTGCCGCCCTCGATGCTCGCCTCCGACCTGATGGGGCGGATGCAGACGACGCGGACCCAGATGGCTTTGGTCATCGACGAATATGGCGGTACTGACGGTCTCGTCTCGCTCGAGGACATCGTCGAGATGGTGGTCGGCGACATCGAGGACGAGCACGACGAAGACGAGCCGATGATCACCCAGGCCGGTGAAGGCGTCTTCATCGTCGACGGCAAGGCCGAGATCGACGATGTCGCCAAGATGATCGGCGAGGATTTCGCCGCCGGCGAGCACGGCGAATATGTCGACACGATCGGCGGCATGATCTTCAACACGCTTGGCCGGGTGCCGGCGCGCGGCGAAGTGGTGCAGGCCATACCCGGCTTCGAGTTCCATGTGCTTGACGCCGATCCGCGCCGCGTCAAGCGCGTACGCATCGTCGAGACACTGAAGGGCGAGCGCCGCCGCCGCGCCGTCCGCACCGAGCAGGCTTGAAGGACGCGGCTTGCCCGATGCCGGTTGAGGACCCGTTCAAGCACTCAACCTTGGGCTCGGGTGTCTTCTACCAGAATCCGCGGGCCGCATTGACATGGCTTGAAAAGGCTTTCGGCTTCGAGCCGAGCATGGTGGTCAGCGATGCTAATGGCAGGCTCGTCCATTCCGAGATGCGGTTCGGCGACGGCTATATCATCGTCGATTCCGAATGGGCCGACCATATAGCCAGCCCGGCTTCAGTTGCAGGCAAGAAGACGCGCGCGATCCTGAAGGCCATGTCTGGACCTTTTCCCAGACTGTCGGCGCTGTCCCACGCGAAGAGGCTGAGCGGCTGGGCGGGCTGAAGATACAAGGCTGGCATCGATAGCTATGAGCGGACTACGTCGCCCGGTTTGGAGCCAAGGCCGCGGCCTGATAAATCTTGCTTCCTGATTCGCACGACTCGGAAGCATAGATGGAGCGCCAGGCCGGCCGGATAATTCTGCTTTGGGGCTGGCGGCGCGCGCTGGTGGCGTTTCTTGCCGGCGCGCTGGCGGTTCTTGCCCAGGCGCCGTACGATTTCTTCGCCGTCTGTTTCGTTTCGTTTCCCCTGCTGGTGTGGCTCCTCGACGGCGCGACCGGCGAAGCCTCGGACGGTTTTCTGCGGCGCTTGCGTCCGGCTTTCGCCATCGGCTGGTGGTTCGGTTTCGGCTACTTTCTTGCCGGTCTCTGGTGGGTCGGCTCGGCGCTTCTGGTCGAGGCCGACAGCTTTGCCTGGGCCTTGCCGTTCGCGGTGGTCGGCATCCCCCTCGCGCTCGCCTTCTTCTATGGTTTCGCCGCCGTGGTCGCCCGGCTGTTGTGGAGCAACGACATCGGACGCATCGCCGCGCTCGCCTTCGGCTTTGCGCTGGCGGAATGGCTGCGCGGCTTCCTGTTCACCGGCTTTCCGTGGAATGCCGTCGGCTATGCGGCGATGCCGGTACCTTTGCTGATGCAGAGCGTCTCGGTGACCGGCATGGTCGGCATGGACGCGCTTGCGGTCTTCGTCTTTGCGCTGCCGGCGCTGCTTGCGGCGCGCCGGCATCTCCGCCTCGGCGCGGCATTGCTTGTCGTGCTCGTCGCCGCCCATGCCGGCTTCGGCTATATCCGGCTCGCCGCCCCCGAAAAGCCGGCCGCCCGCAGCCTTGACGTCCGTATCGTGCAGCCTGCCGTCGACCTTACCGAAAAATGGGATACCTCGGTGCGTGACCGTATCTTCGCCACCATGATGGGGCTTTCGGCCAAGGCGCCGGAACCCGGCCATGACAGGCCGCAATTGATTCTGTGGCCGGAGACCTCCGTGCCGTTTCTGTTCACCGAACGTCCGGATGCCCTGCCTGCGATCGGAGAGATGCTTGGCGATGGCCAGATGCTGGTCGCCGGCGTCGTTCGCGAAGAAGGCGGCTCGGCGGCCGGCAGCCGTTACTACAACTCTGTGGTGGCGATCGACGAAAGGGGCGAAATCGTCGATGCCGTCGACAAGGTCCACCTGGTACCCTTCGGCGAATACCTGCCTTTCGCCGATCTGCTCGGCCGCTTCGGGCTTGAGCAGCTTGTTGCCGGTCCAATGACCTTCGCGGCGGGCAATGAGCGGCATCCGATCGCGCTGCCCGGCGGTATCCGGGCGCTGCCGTTTATTTGCTATGAGGTCATCTTTCCCGATCTGGTCGCAGTTGACGCAACGTCAGCCGAGCTTATTGTGAACGTCACCAATGACGCCTGGTTCGGCGACACGCCGGGGCCGTACCAGCACTTCAGGCAGGCGCAGATCCGGGCGGTGGAGAATGGGGTGCCCCTGTTGCGCGCGGCTAATAACGGCATTTCGGCCGTTGTCGACCCGCGCGGTCGCATCGTCGACGCGCTGGCAATCGATGCACGCGGCGCGATCGATGTGCGTGTGCCGATCTCCGACCAAGCCATCGTTTCCTCCGGCCAACGACGCATTAACGGAATGCTGATCATGTTTTTGCTTGCCGTTGCGGCATGCATTTTGAACGTAAGGCAAAGGCTACGGGCGAATTGACAGCCGACACATTAGAAACTCATACTGTAAGCGCCTGAAAATTTTCGAAGTCGATAAGGTCGTTCTGTTGGGGCACGGGCCGCGGCGTCGTTTGGGCAGCAAAATAGAAAAAGCCGGAAAAATTCGGCGAGGAAAAAATGACAGAAGAAAACAAGAAAAAGCCGAATCCGATCGACATCCACGTCGGAAGCCGCATCCGGCTTCGCCGCAATATGCTGGGAATGAGCCAGGAAAAACTGGGTGAAAACCTCGGCATAACGTTCCAGCAGATCCAAAAGTACGAAAAGGGCACCAATCGCGTCGGCGCCAGCCGTTTGCAGGCAATCGCCTCCATACTCGGCGTCCCCGTCGCCTTCTTTTTCGAGGATGCGCCCGGTCAGGAGCCCGTGGGCAACCGTGGATTTGCCGAGGATGCTTCGATGACCTCCGCCGTCGAATTCTGCGGCAGCCCGGAAGGCCTCCAGCTGAATCGCGCCTTCGTCAAGATCGCCGATGTGAAAGTGCGCCGCAAGATCATCGAGCTGGTGAAGTCGCTTTCCACCGACGAAGTCGATTGACTGGCCCGTGAAGAGTTCAACAAGGAAGGGCTCGTCGTAGCTGGGCATGCAATTTCTCGCGGCTGCGCGCATTGAGGGATGTTCATTCCGCAGATGCGCTAAAGCGCAGATCGATTTCGCTCGACTCGCTTCCTCGAAGCCGTTTTCCTCTATCTGTTGGTGCAAGGGCTGATCGCAGTGCGCCCTGCCGCCGTCTCTGGATGCGAAGATAATAACGTCAAAATTCATGCCAGAACGGCTGCATGGCTTGACGAGCGACGCCCGGCACCGTTAACAACTGGCGCGCCAAAATCGGCGGCCTGCCGATATTTTTTTCAAGAGGGGACACCCGTGACGCGGCACAATTACTTCTTCACCTCGGAATCCGTTGCCGAGGGCCATCCCGACAAGGTCTGCGACCGCATCTCCGACGAGATTGTCGATCTCGTCTATCGCGAAGCCAGAAAGACCGGCATGGACCCGTGGAAGGTCCGCGTTGCCTGCGAGACGCTTGCGACGACCAATCGCGTTGTCATCGCCGGCGAGGTGCGCGTCCCCGAGACGCTGCTCAAGAAGGACAAGGAGGGCAACGTCCTGAAGGATGCGGTCGGCCATCCGATCGTCAACCCGGCCAAGTTCAAGTCGGTCGCTCGCAAGGCGATCCGCGAAATCGGCTACGAGCAGGCCGGCTTCCACTGGAAGACAGCCAAGATCGAGGTCCTGCTGCACGGCCAGTCGCCGGATATCGGCCAAGGCGTCGACAACGCCTCCGACCGGCAAGGCGAGGAGGGAGCCGGCGACCAGGGCATCATGTTTGGCTATGCCTGCCGCGAAACTCCGGACCTGATGCCGGCGCCGATCTATTACAGCCACAAGATCCTCGAATTGCTGGCGGCTGCGCGCCATGAAGGCAGCGGTGATGCCGGCAGGCTCGGGCCGGATGCCAAGAGCCAGGTCACCGTCCGCTATGTCGACGGCAAAGCGGCGGAAGTGACGCAGATCGTGCTGTCGACCCAGCATCTCGATGAGACGTGGGATTCGAAGAAGGTGCGCAACGTCGTCGAGCCCTATATTCGCGAAGCACTGGGCGACCTGAAGATTGCCGACAATTGCAACTGGTACATCAATCCGACCGGCAAGTTCGTCATCGGCGGGCCTGATGGCGACGCCGGCCTGACCGGCCGCAAGATCATCGTCGACACTTATGGCGGGGCTGCGCCTCATGGCGGCGGCGCTTTTTCTGGCAAGGACACCACCAAGGTCGACCGCTCGGCGGCCTATGCGGCGCGTTATCTCGCCAAGAACGTGGTTGCCGCAAAGCTCGCCGATCGCTGCACCATCCAGCTTTCCTATGCGATCGGTGTCGCCCAGCCGCTGTCGATCTACGTCGACCTGCACGGCACCGGCAAGGTCGACGAGGCAAAACTCGAGCGTGCACTGCGCGCCGTGATGGACCTGTCGCCGTCCGGCATCCGCCGCCACCTCGATCTCAACAAGCCGATCTATGCCAAGACGTCGTCCTACGGCCATTTTGGCCGCAAGGCCGGCCGCGACGGATCCTTCTCCTGGGAGAAGACCGACCTCGCCAAGGCGCTCAAGGACGCTCTCGCCGAACCGGTCGCCGAAGCAGTCGCCGCCTAACCGCGGCGCCTATGGATCCGAAGGACCGGCCAAGCCGCGCGACCGAGGCCTTTTTCGGTCGCCGGCGCGGCAAGACCATTCGACCACAACAGGCAGCGGCGCTGGAGAGCGGCTTCGCCGTCTACAGGCTCGATCTGACGGTTGAACCGCCGGCCGACTTGCGCAGCCTTTTCGAAGCCGAAGTTTCGGCTGTCCAGCTCGAAATCGGTTTTGGCGGCGGCGAACATCTTCTGCACCGTGCTACGGCCAGCCAGGCGACCGGCTTTATCGGCGTCGAGCCTTTCGTCAACGGCATGGCCAAGATGATGATGGCGGTCCGGGAGCGGCCGCTTGCCAATCTGCGCGTCTATGACGACGACGCCACACGTCTGCTGGACTGGCTGCCGCAGGCTTCGCTTGACGGCATTGACCTTCTCTATCCGGATCCGTGGCCGAAGAAGAAGCACTGGAAGCGGCGCTTCGTCAGCCCGGTCAATCTCGACCGCTTCGCGCGCGTCCTGAAGCACGGCGGAAAGTTCCACTTTGCGTCCGATATCGACAGCTATGTGAACTGGACGCTCCTGCATTGCCGGGCGCACGACGCCTTCACGTGGCAGGCAAGCGAAGCAGCCGACTGGCACCGGCCCTATGATGGCTGGCCGGGGACGCGCTATGAGGCCAAGGCCATTCGCGAAGGCCGACGGCCCGCCTATCTCACCTTCGTGCGGAAATAAGCGGGAAATTAGAGCTGAGCACAAGGCGAGCGGGCCGAAGGCTCTCGGCGCCCACCTGGCTCAGAAGCGACGGATCTTGTTGAAGGCTGCCGGCTCCATGCCGAGATTGCGCAGATCATGCGCACGCGGCTTGCGACCGCATTCCACAGCCCGCGACGCGGCTACGGCGCTGCCGAACACGCTAAAGACATTGCCTATGGCTGAAAAAAATCCACGATTGTTCATGATGGGACCCTATCGAGCGCAGTGAGCGCTCCAATTGTGCAATGCAACGTAGATAGTCGTGCGTGGCCGGTGCTCAAACGGTGATCACTGCATGGGCGCCATGCATTTGGCGCAGTGCTGCGGACTCGGAGCCTTGCCGTCATGCAGGACGGGCTTGAAACGAGGACCACGATCGTCTATATCAGCTTCAAATTCTTGGTCGGTATGACGAAGAGTGGGTCCACCCGGTCCCGCTCTTTTTTATTACCTGCCGACCAACAGAAATCGAGTGACAGGACCGAATGACAGTGACGGCAAGCGAAGGCGACGACCGCATCATCCGCGAAAGCGGCATCGATGCGCGCATCGCGCTGATCGTTCAGCCGGTACTGCGCGCCATTGGCTTCCGCTTGGTACGTGTGCACCTGTCGGGCCAGAACGGGCTGACGCTGCAGATCATGGCCGAGCGCGAGGACGGCACCATGACGGTCGAGGATTGTGAAGAGGTCAGCCGGGCGGTATCGCCGGCGCTCGATGTCGATGATCCGATCGAGAAGGCTTATCATCTCGAAGTGTCGTCGCCGGGCATCGACCGGCCGCTGGTCCGCAAATCGGACTTTGCAGCCTGGACCGGCCATCTGGTGAAGATGGAAACGTCGGTTCTCGTCGCCGACCGTAAGCGCTTCAAGGGCAAGATCGCCGAAAGCGACGCGGACGGTGTGCTGATCGAGCGTGACAAGGCCGCTTACGGCGAGGAGCCGACGGTACGTGTTCCCTACGATGCGATTGCCGAAGCGCGGCTGATTCTGACCGACGACCTTATCCGCGATGCGCTGTCGAAGGACAATCGGGCGCGCAAGGAAGCCAAGAAACGCCGCGGCGAACCCGAAGACGCACCAGAGGGTGCGGAAGACGAAACCGAACAGGAAATGTGATTGGGCTGCCGGCCGTAAAGGTCGGCAACAAGCTCGGGAGAAAGAAGATGGTTGTAAGCGCCAACAGGCTTGAACTGCTGCAGATCGCCGATGCGGTCGCGCGTGAAAAGTCGATCGACAAGTCGATCGTCATCGCCGCCATGGCCGATGCGATCCAGAAGGCCGCGCGCTCGCGCTACGGCCAGGAAACCAATATCCGCGCCGACATCAATGCCAACACCGGCGAGATGAAGCTGCAGCGGCTGATGGAAGTGGTCGAGAAGGTCGATGACTACGCGACGCAGATTGCCATTTCCTCGGCGCGCGAGCGCAATCCGGACGCCCAGCTCGGCGATTTCATTGCAGAACAGCTACCGCCGATGGATTTTGGCCGCATCGCCGCCCAGTCCGCCAAGCAGGTCATCGTGCAGAAGGTGCGCGAGGCCGAGCGCGACCGGCAATACGACGAATACAAGGACCGTATCGGCGAGATCGTCAACGGTACCGTCAAGCGCGTCGAATACGGCAACGTCATCGTCGATCTCGGCCGCGGCGAAGCGATCATCCGCCGCGACGAGCTGATTCCGCGCGAAAACTACAAGTATGGCGATCGCGTCCGTGCCTATGTCTATGACGTGCGCCGCGAACAGCGCGGCCCGCAGATCTTCCTGTCGCGCACCCATCCGCAGTTCATGGCGAAGCTGTTCACCATGGAAGTGCCGGAAATCTACGACGGCATCATCGAGATCAAGTCGGTCGCCCGCGATCCGGGTTCGCGCGCCAAGATCGCTGTCATCTCGCGCGACAGCTCCATCGATCCGGTCGGTGCCTGCGTCGGTATGCGCGGCAGCCGCGTCCAGGCGGTCGTCGGTGAATTGCAGGGCGAGAAGATCGACATCATTCCGTGGTCGCCTTCGGCGGCGTCCTTCATTGTCAATGCATTGCAGCCGGCGGAAGTCGCCAAGGTCGTGCTCGACGAGGATGCCGAGCGCATCGAGGTCGTCGTTCCCGACGATCAGCTGTCGCTGGCCATCGGCCGCCGCGGCCAGAACGTCCGTCTTGCCTCGCAGCTCACCGGCTGGGATATCGACATCCTGACCGAGCAGGAAGAGAGCGAACGCCGCCAGAAGGAATTCGTCGAACGGTCGTCGCTGTTCATGGAAGCCCTCGACGTCGACGAGATGGTCGGCCAGGTGCTCGCTTCCGAAGGCTTCACCAGCGTCGAGGAGGTCGCGTATGTCGACTCCGGCGAAATCGCGTCGATCGACGGCTTCGACGAGGACACGGCTTCGGAAATCCAGACCCGCGCCCGCGAATATCTGGAGAAGATCGAAGCCGAGCATGACGAGAAGCGCAAGGCGCTCGGCGTCAAGGACGAGCTGCGCGAGATTCCCGGCATCACCACCGCCATGATGGTGACGCTCGGCGAGGACGGCGTGAAGACGATCGAGGATTTCGCCGGCTACGCCGCCGACGACCTGACCGGTTGGAAGGAACGCAAGGACGGCGAGACGAAGGTATTCCCGGGTGTGCTCGCCAACCACGGCGTATCACGCGCCGATGCCGAGCAGATGGTCCTGGCCGCTCGCCTGAAGGCTGGCTGGATCACCGAAGACGAGCTTGCCGCCGAGGGCGTGCCGGCTGACGAAACCGTCGGTGCGTGAGGTGAAACCGCATCGCACCGAACCCGCCCTTGGACGAGATGAACGATCGCACCTGCATCGTCACCCGCAGGCAAGCCGAACCGGATGAACTGATCCGTTTCGTCGTCGGCCCGGGTTCGGCCGTCGTTCCGGACATCAAGAGAAACCTGCCCGGCCGCGGTTGCTGGGTGACGGCCGACCGCCTACATATAGAAAAGGCAGCGGCCAAAAATCTGTTTGCCCGTGCTTTTAAGGCGCAGGTGAGCGTGCCGGCCGATCTTGGCGGCATGGTCGACGCGCTACTTTCCAGGTCCGCTCTGGGCATGCTTGGCCTGGCCCGCAAGGCGGGCGCCATAGCGCTCGGAGCGACCAAGGTCGAGAGCGCCGTGCGCGGCGGACTTGCACTTTTCGTGCTCCACGCGACCGAGGCTTCCGACGATGGCGTCCGCAAGATAAGCCAGGCGCGACGGGCAACCGTCCACCTTGGCGGGCCTGCGATCCGCGCTTACAAACTTTTCTCCGAGGCCGAGTTGAGCTTGGCATTGGGGGGTACAAATGTGATACATGCTGCCGTTCTCGCGGGAGACGCGGGCAGGGCGGTCCAGAAGCGCATGGTTGCGCTCGACCGATATCGGGGCGGTTCCCCGGACGATCTGGCAATGCTTGCGGCCGTTGCTGACGAAGATGATGCCGCAGAGGATATGGAATGAGCGATACGAAATCGGGCGACGACAAGACGCTGAGTGTTACGCCGAAGAAGACCTTGACGCTGAAGCGCCCCGGTATGGAACAGGGCACGGTGCGCCAGAACTTCTCGCACGGCCGCACCAAGTCGGTGGTCGTCGAGACCAAGAAGCGCAAGTTCTCGCTGCCCGGCGACAAGCCGGAGCCGGCGGCAGCGCCTGTGTCCGTCTTCACGCCGAAGCCGGTCGCGGCAGCGCCTGCCGTGCAGGAAGCTCCCAAGGCGCCTCCCCCTCCGCCGCCGGTCGAACGCGGCGGCATGGTGCTGAACGAGTTGTCGCGCCAGGAAATGGAAGCACGCCGCCGGGCTCTCGAGGGCTCGAAGGTCCGCGATGTCGAGGATCGCCAGCGCGCCATCGAGGAAGCCAAGCGCCGCAGCGAGGACGAAGAGCGCCGCCGCCGCGAGCGCGAGGAATCGGCTCGCCGTCAGGCCGAGGAAGAGGCACGGCTGCAAGCCGAGGCCGAATCCCGCCGCCGTGCCGAGGAAGAGGCGCGCCGCCGTGCGCCGCTCGCCGCCGAACTGGCAACAGTCGATGACGAGGAAGAGGTCAAACCGAAGCGGACCGGTGCCGGCGCACCAGTGCGCCGTCTGGTTACGCCGGAAGTGGCGCGTCCGGCCAAACCGACCAAGGGCGAGGAAGACCGCCGCCGCGGCAAGCTGACTCTGAATTCGGCGCTTTCCGACGAGGATGCGCGCGCCCGCTCGCTCTCGTCGATGCGCCGCCGTCAGGAGAAATTCAAGCGCGCGTTGCATAACGAGCCACGCGAGAAAGTCATGCGTGAAGTGATCCTGCCCGAAACCATCACCATCCAGGAGCTGGCGCAGCGCATGTCCGAGCGCGCTGTCGACGTGGTCAAGTTCTTCATGAAGCAGGGCCAGATCCTGAAGCCTGGTGACGTCATCGACGCCGACACGGCCGAACTCGTCGCCACCGAATTTGGCCACACGGTCCGCCGCGTCGCCGAGTCCGACATCGAAGAGGGCTTGTTCAACATCGCCGATCGTCCCGAGGACCTGCAGCCGCGTCCGCCGGTGGTAACGATCATGGGTCATGTCGATCACGGCAAGACCTCGTTGCTCGATGCCATCCGCAATGCCAACGTCGTCTCCGGCGAGGCCGGCGGCATTACCCAGCATATCGGCGCCTATCAGGTCGAGAAGAACGCTCACAAGGTTACCTTCATCGACACGCCCGGCCACGCCGCCTTCACGGCAATGCGTGCCCGCGGTGCCCAGGCGACCGATATCGCCATCCTCGTGGTGGCAGCCGACGACAGCGTCATGCCGCAGACGATCGAATCGATCAATCACGCCAAGGCGGCCGGCGTTCCGATCATTGTGGCGATCAACAAGATCGACAAGCATGACGCCGACCCGCAGAAGGTGCGTTCGGAACTGCTGCGCCACGAGGTGTTCGTCGAATCCATGGGCGGTGAGGTGCTGGATGTCGAGGTGTCGGCGACCAAGGGCATCAATCTCGACAAGTTGCTCGAAGCGATCCTGCTGCAGGCCGAAATCCTCGACCTGAAGGCCAATCCGGACCGCACCGCCGAAGGCGTGGTCATCGAAGCCCAGCTCGACAAGGGCCGCGGCCCAGTCGCTACCGTGCTGGTGCAGACCGGCACGTTGATGCCGGGCGACATTCTCGTCGCCGGCAACGAATGGGGCCGGGTACGCGCACTCGTCAATGATCGCGGCGAGCAGGTCAAGGAAGCGCCGCCGGCAATGCCGGTGGAGGTGCTCGGCCTGCAAGGCACGCCGCAGGCCGGCGACCGCTTCGCCGTGGTCAACAACGAAGCCCGCGCCCGCGAGATCACCGAATATCGCCAGCGTCTGGCGCGTGAGAAGGCGGTGGCCAGGCATGCCGGCCAGCGCGGCTCGCTTGAACAGATGATGTCGCAGTTGCAGACCAGCGGATTGAAGGAATTCCCGCTGGTCATCAAGGGCGACGTGCAGGGCTCGATCGAGGCGATCAACGCCGCGCTCGACAATCTCGGCACCGACGAGGTGCGCGCCCGCATCGTCCATGCGGGGGCTGGCGGCATTACCGAAAGCGACGTGTCGCTGGCGGAAACTTCGGGGGCTGCGATCATCGGCTTCAACGTTCGCGCCAATGCGCAGGCCCGCGCAGCCGCGGCTGCGGCAGGCATCGAGATCCGCTACTATTCGATCATCTACAATCTGGTCGATGATGTGAAAGCGGCGCTCTCCGGCCTGCTCTCGCCGGAGCGTCGCGAGACCTTCATCGGCAATGCCGAGATCCTCGAGATCTTCGACATCACCAAGGTCGGCAAGATCGCCGGCTGCCGTGTCACCGAAGGCAAGGTCGAGCGTGGTGCGGGCGTCCGCCTGATCCGCGACAACGTCGTCATCCACGAAGGCACGCTGAAGACCCTGAAGCGCTTCAAGGACGAGGTTTCGGAAGTTCCGGGCGGCCAGGAATGCGGCATGGCCTTCCAGAACTACGAGGACATGCGCGTCGGCGACGTCATCGAGTGCTTCCGCGTCGAGATGGTGACCAGGACGCTGTAAAGCGCTTGGCACCGATATGGGCCAGGACGCTTCAAATCTGGAAGGTATGTTCCCTCTATGGGAATATACCTTCCAAACAAATGATACGCAGCTTAAACGTGCTGCGCGTTCGTTTTCCGACCTGCGGTATGGTCGATCCAGGCGTTGGATTCTCACAGGTCTTGCTTGGCTGATTTTGATAGCCTCAGTTCTTTTGATTATCTGGACATCTGCGTTGGCCGTCGCTCTGCTGGAGTACCTTTCAAAGGGCGTGGTCTCCAGTGAGACAATTTACGTTCTCACCCCAATTGCGATGGGGACTATATATATTATAGTAGCTCGTAGTTTTTTTGGTTTCTTTAAAAGGAAAGTAAATAATAAGAAAATTGGCAATATCACCGAACCGGTAAAGATCTTCGATGGGTATATTATTCAGTTTTTGGACGAGAACTCGATAAAGAATCGAAGGATAGAACGGGTGCAACTGAGCAACGACTACCTGTTTTTCCTCATAGATAACGGTACCCGTTTCGTTTTTATCCCAAGGGATGTCGTTCCCGCCGATGCGCTCGAGAAAATAAAAATCTGGGCAACTCAGGCTCGGTCGTAGAACGAAGACCTATTAAGGTCAGTTGCCCAGGGTAGCCAAACCTGCCCAACGGCGTTAAGTCAGCGGTTTGAGGCGGTTCGAACCCGCGCGAAGGAAGAATTTTCATGCCAAGACCACCATCGGCTGGCCCATCCCAGCGTATGCTTCGCGTCGGCGAGCAGGTGCGCCATGCTCTGTCGGAAACCTTGCAACGTGGCGAGATCCTCGATCCGTTGATCGAGAATGCCGTGGTGTCGGTCTCGGAAGTGCGCATGTCGCCCGATCTGAAGATCGCCACCGCCTTCGTCTCGCCGCTTGGCGCCAAGGATGCCGGCGTGGTGGTCGAAGCGCTCAACAAGCATGCGAAGTTCGTCCGCGGCCGTGTCTCCGGCGCGCTGCGGCAGATGAAGTACATGCCGGAATTCCGCTTCCGGCTCGACACCAGCTACGACAATTTCCAGAAGATCAACGAATTGCTGCACTCGCCCGAAGTGGCGCGCGATCTCAGCGCCGACGACAAAGACAAAGACGACCGGAAGGACAGCGAATAGTGGCGCGTCGCGGCAAGAAGAAGGGCCGGCCGATCTCGGGCTGGCTGGTACTGGACAAGCCGGTCGGCATGGGCTCGACTGAAGCCGTCGCCAAGATCAAATGGCTGTTCCAGGCGGAAAAGGCCGGCCATGCCGGCACGCTCGACCCGCTGGCGTCCGGCATGCTGCCGATCGCGCTCGGCGAAGCGACCAAGACCGTGCCATACGTCCAGGACGGCGCCAAGGTCTACCGCTTCACGGTTGCCTGGGGCGAGGAGCGTTCGACCGACGACCTCGAAGGCCCGGCGACCAAAAGCTCGGACCGCCGTCCGGCGGAAGCCGACGTACGGGCGCTGCTTTCGAAATATACCGGCGTCATCATGCAGACGCCGCCGCAATTTTCGGCGATCAAGATCGCCGGCGAGCGCGCCTACGACCTTGCCCGCGATGGCGAGACGATCGACATTCCGCCACGCGAGGTTGAGATCGGCCGGCTCGACCTGGTCGAGCACATGGCAGATCGCACCATCTTCGAGGTCGAATGCGGCAAGGGCACCTATGTCCGCTCGCTGGCGCGCGACATGGGGCGCGACCTTGGCTGTTTTGGTCACATCGCCGAGCTGCGGCGGGTCGAGGTCGAGCCGTTCACGCAGGAAGATTTCGTCACCTTGGCCGAGTTGGAGGCCGCCCGCTTCGGCGAGCAGGGCGAGCCGCAAGCAGCAGACGCGCCGATCGACTTCGGTACCATCGATGCCCTTCTGCTCGACACCGCCGCGGCGCTCGAATGCTTGCCGCAGGTTGCGATCAGCGACGATGCGGCAACCAAAATCCGCCTCGGCAATCCGGTCATCATTCGCGGCCGTGACGCGCCGGTAGAAGCTGAGGAGGCCTGCGCCACCGCGCGCGGCAAGCTGGTCGCCATCGGCGCCATCGAGCAAGGCATGTTCAAGCCAAAGCGGGTCTTTGTCGGGTAACAGCTGTCGCCCGGCGCATGATCTACAAACCGGATTCTATTTTGGGAAAGGATCATGCGCTAAATCAACAGGCCTACGGCGTCGTTTGCCGTCCGAAAGGATGCGCTGCGCTGTAGTGCCGTTCGACGCTGCACTCGAGGGGGCACATGGCAAAGGCTGACACGGTCAACAAACGAGCGGCGCTCAAAACACGGAGGCCGCCGGTCGGGGCTTCGCCGGGCACGCTGATCGCCGACCCGGCGGCGCGCCGCTCGGAGCTCAGGCTGACGTTGATCTCGCCCGAAAAGTTCAAGACCATCGACAATGCCAGCATCGACGACGTCAACACCCATTGCCACAATTGGCCGGTTATCTGGCTCGATTGCACAGGCCTCGCCAACATCCAGCTGATCGAGGAGATCGGGCGGATCTTCAACCTGCATCCGCTTGCGCTGGAAGATGTCGTCAACACCGGTCAGCGGCCGAAGGTGGATTTCTTCGAGGACCACGCCTTTGTCGTCGTCAGGATGATCGACGACGTCACCGCGCACCGTTACGAACAGATCGCCATCTTCTTCGGCAAGACCTTCGTCGTCACCTTCCAGGAGCGCGAAGGCGACCCGTTTGATCCCGTGCGCAAGCGGATCGCAAGCTCGGTGCCCAACCGCTTGCGCTCGCGCGGCGCCGACTATCTCGCCTATGCTTTGATCGACGCTATCGTCGACAGCCATTTCCCGCCGATCGAGGCTGCCGGCGAATTGGTCGACAGCATTGAGGAGCAGATGCTGAACCAGGCACACAAGCATCAGATGCGGCAGCTTCACGAATTGCGGCGCGATGCCAATGTGCTGAAGGGCGTGCTTTGGCCGATGCGCGACGCGCTGGCGACCATGATCCGCAACGACGTCTCTTATGTGAAGGCCGAAACCAAGATATTTCTGAACGACACGCTCGATCATTCGCTGCGATTGATCGAACTGGTCGAAACCCAGCGCGACATGCTGACCGGCCTGATCGAGATGCACTTGTCGCTCAGCCAGGCGCGCACCAACGACGTCATCAGCTATCTGACGATCGTCTCGGTGATCTTCATGCCGCTTACCTTTCTCGTCGGCGTATGGGGCATGAATTTCGACCCCGACACCTCGCCCTGGAACATGCCGGAGCTGAAAGCCTATTACGGCTATCCCCTGTCGCTCGTCTTCATGGCGCTTGTTGCGGTCGGGCTCTTTGCGTACTTCAAATGGAAGAAATGGCTCTGACTAGGCGGAAGTGCCCGTTTATGCAGCAAAAAGCCGGCTTGTGAATTAGGCTGGCCTTTTTGTCGGAATTGCACTATATGCGCCGCAGCTTCGCGCTTTGACGCGTTGCTTGCACCGGCCCCTGCTGGACGACATCCCGGCTGAGGGCGTCCCGTTTCCTCAAACAGACAAGGAAAAACACGATGTCGATTACTGCCGAACGCAAGAAGGAATTGATGGGCGAATTCGCAACCGCCAAGGGCGATACCGGGTCTCCGGAAGTCCAGGTGGCCATCCTTTCGGAGCGCATCAAGAACCTGACCGACCATTTCAAGGACCACAAGAAGGATAACCATTCCCGCCGTGGTCTGCTCGCTCTCGTTTCCCAGCGCCGCAGCCTGCTTGATTATCTCAAGCGCAAGGACGACGCGCGCTATCAGACACTGATCGAGAAGCTCGGTCTGCGCCGTTGACGAATTGACCGGCGGGTTCTTTCGAGAGCCCGCCGGTCGCGCATTGGAGCATCGGATCATCCAAGGCTCCAATGAAGAAAGCAGAGCGCCGCGCACCGGTTTGGACGCGCAAAGGACGCTCTGAAGTTTAGATTTGCGCAGGATACTTTCCGAAAACCTGGTTTTCGGGTTCACGCGCAAGGCCAGTCGGATCGATTGGCCAACCCGGTTTCGAAACAGCAGAGGGCTACTCGAAACCGCCCATGGACGGTCATGGGGCAGGATTGCAGGACGCTCGTGCGGCACCGCGCCGAATAAGCCGAGCCTCCCGTTGTCTTGCCCGTGGCTGCCCGAGAAAGGAAGCCAAGGGAAAGGGGCATCCGCGCACGCTGAAACGGCGCGGCCCTTTCCGCATACGAAGGACAAGACATGTTCAATTACCACAAAGTCGAAATCGAATGGGGCGGCCGTCCGCTCATTCTCGAAACCGGCAAGATCGCGCGTCAGGCTGATGGCGCGGTGCTGGCCACCTACGGCGAAACCAAGGTTCTCGCCACCGTAGTCTCGATGAAAGAGCCGAAACCCGGCCTCGATTTCTTCCCGCTGACGGTCAACTACCAGGAGAAGACTTACGCCGCCGGCAAGATCCCGGGTGGCTATTTCAAGCGTGAAGGCCGTCCGAGCGAGAAGGAAACGCTGGTTTCCCGCCTGATCGACCGCCCGATCCGGCCGCTCTTCGCCGAAGGCTACAAGAACGACACCCAGATCGTCGTCACCGTCGTCCAGCACGATCTCGAAAATGACCCGGACATCCTGTCGATCGTCGCCACCTCCGCCGCCCTGACCTTGTCCGGCGTGCCGTTCATGGGTCCGGTTGGCGGCGCCCGCGTCGGCTACATCAACGGCGAATACGTGCTCAACCCGCATGTCGACGAGATGCAGGAATCGAAGCTCGACCTAGTCGTCGCCGGCACCGCCGACGCCGTGCTGATGGTCGAGTCCGAAGCCAAGGAACTCGGCGAGGACCTTATGCTCGGCGCCGTCATGTTCGGCCACAGGGGCTTCCAGCCGGTGATCGACGCGATCATCAAGCTGGCTGAAGTCGCGGCAAAGGACCCGCGCGACTTCAACGCGCCGGACTATTCCGCACTTGAAGCCGAGATGCTCAAGATCGTCGAAGGCGAGCTTCGCGACGCCTACAAGATCACCGACAAGCAGAAGCGCTATGCCGCCGTCGACGCCGTCAAGGCGAAGGTCAAGGCCGCGTTCGCGCCGGCAGAAGGCGAAGAGGCCAAATACACGTCCGAACAGATCGGCACCGTGTTCAAGGAGCTCCAGGCCAAGGTCGTGCGCTGGAACATCCTCGACACCGGCTCGCGCATCGACGGCCGCGACCTGAAGACGGTCCGCAAGATCGTCTCGGAAGTCGGCGTCCTGCCGCGCACGCACGGCTCGGCGCTGTTCACTCGCGGCGAGACCCAGGCGCTGGTCGTCGCCACGCTCGGCACCGGCGAGGACGAGCAGTATGTCGATTCGTTGACCGGCATGTACAAGGAGAAGTTCCTCCTGCACTACAACTTCCCTCCCTATTCGGTCGGTGAAACCGGCCGCATGGGTTCGCCGGGCCGCCGCGAAATCGGCCATGGCAAGCTCGCCTGGCGCGCCATCCGGCCGATGCTGCCGACCGCCGACCAGTTCCCCTATACGTTGCGCGTCGTTTCGGAGATCACCGAGTCCAACGGCTCGTCGTCGATGGCTACCGTCTGCGGCACCTCGCTGGCTCTGATGGACGCGGGCGTGCCGCTTGCCAAGCCGGTCGCCGGCATTGCGATGGGCCTGATCAAGGAAGGCGAGCGCTTCGCCGTGCTCTCCGACATCCTTGGCGACGAGGACCACCTCGGCGACATGGACTTCAAGGTTGCCGGCACCGCCTACGGCATCACCTCGCTGCAGATGGACATCAAGATCGAGGGCATCACCGAGGAGATCATGAAGATCGCCCTCGACCAGGCCAAGGATGGCCGTCAGTACATTCTCGGCGAAATGGCCCACGCGCTGTCCGGCGCACGTGCCGAGCTCGGCGAGTTCGCGCCGCGCATCGAGGTCATGCACATCCCGACCGACAAGATCCGCGACGTGATCGGCTCGGGCGGCAAGGTCATCCGCGAGATCGTCGAAAAGACCGGCGCCAAGATCAACATCGAGGACGACGGCACCGTCAAGATCGCCTCGGCCAATGCCAAGGAGATCGAGGCGGCGAAGAAGTGGATACACACCATCGTCGCCGAGCCGGAAGTCGGTGAAATCTACGAAGGCACGGTCGTCAAGACCGCCGACTTCGGCGCTTTCGTCAATTTCTTCGGTCCGCGTGACGGCCTCGTCCACATCTCGCAACTCGCCAATGACCGCGTCGCCAAGACCTCCGATGTGGTCAAGGAAGGCGACAAGGTCTGGGTCAAGCTGATGGGTTTCGACGAGCGCGGCAAGGTCCGCCTGTCGATGAAGGTCGTCGACCAGGCCACCGGCAAGGAAATCGTGCGCGACAAGAAGAGCGAAGGCGAAGAAAACGCCGCCTAAGCTGATCTAACTATGCAATCGAAGCGGGCGCGCCGGAAGGTCGCGCCCGTTTGCGTTTCAACAACAGCCTTGCAGTTCAAGAGTGGTGAATGTCCGCCGAGCCGCTGAAAACGCTTTTCCATCCGTTCGAGGCCGGTGCTGTCTCCCTGCCACGAAAGGATGAACGCATACTCTTTCTCGGTGCCGAGCCCGGCTTTCGCTTGCCCGAAAGTTTTGATGCCAAGCTTCATCTTGTCCAAGGCTTCAGGCCGCACTTTCGCGCCTTGCAGGCGTCCGGCTTCGCGGTCACGCCGCAGGTCGAAGGCGAGGCTTTCGACGCGGCATTTGTGCTCGCTGGCCGCCATCGCGGCCAAAACGAGTTGCGCGTTGCCGAAGCGGTCGAACGCGCAGCACCAGGCGGGTTGATCGTCGTCGCCGGCAGCAAGGACGATGGAATCGCCAGCCTGCGCAAGCATGTCGGCGCCCTTGTGCCGCTCGAAGGCCACCTGCCGAAGCATCACGGCATTGCCTTCTGGTTTCGCCGGCCGGCCGATACCGTTGCCGCGGCAACGCTTCGCGCCGCCAATCCGGACTTGGTGGTCGAGGACCGCTTCCGCACGGCCCCAGGCATGTTTTCCTTCGACAAGATCGATGCCGGATCGAAGCTGCTAGTCGAAAATCTGCCCAACGATCTGCGTGGCAGCGTTGCGGACTTCTGTGCCGGTTGGGGCTATGTCGCCGCCGAAGTCGCCGCCCGCTCACCCGGCATATCGGCGCTTGACCTTTACGAAGCGGACTTCGAGGCGCTGGAGGCGGCCAAGGCCAATGTCGGCAACATAGGCGTGGAGCCACGTTTCTTCTGGATAGATCTGTTGAGCGAACCGGTCGAGCGCCGCTACGACGTGGTCGTCATGAACCCGCCCTTTCACCGCAGCCGGGCGACTGAGCCGGAAATCGGTGCCGGCATGATCCGCGCGGCAGGCAAGGCGCTGAAGCCCGGCGGCCGGCTGTTCATGGTGGCAAACCGCCAGCTTCCCTACGAACCGGTGCTGGCGGCCGCCTTCTCCAGCCATGCGGAGCTCGCCCGCGACGGCATGTTCAAGGTCTTATCGGCGCGACGCTGAAATCCTGCGGGGCAAGCCGGCGATACGTCGCTCGCGCTATTCCCGCCCGCCGTCGGTCTGCTTCAATTCGTCAAGCGTCGGCATGGAAACGATGTGATAGCCGGAATCGACATAATGGATTTCGCCGGTGACGCCGGAGGACAGGTCGGACAGCAAATAGAGCGCGGAGCCGCCGACTTCATCGATCGTTACTGTACGGCGTAGCGGCGAGTTGCGCTGCTGGTAGGAGAACATGTGGCGTGCGTCGGAAATCCCGGCGCCCGCAAGCGTCCGTACCGGTCCCGCCGATATGCCGTTCACCCTGATGCCGCGCGGGCCGTAGTCGTTGGCGAGATAGCGGACGCTGGCCTCCAGCCCCGCCTTGGCGACACCCATAACGTTGTAGTTCGGCATGACACGGACCGAACCGGCATAGGTCAGCGTGATCATCGAACCGCTGTCCTTCATCAATGTGGCGGCGTGACGGGCGATCTCGGTGAAGGAGTAGCAGGAGATCACCATTGTGCGGATGAAGTTGTCGCGGCTCGTGTCGGCGTAGAGGCCTTTCAGCTCGTTCTTGTCGGAAAAGCCGATGGCATGGACGACGAAATCCAGCCCGCCCCATGCCTTCCCCAAAGTCTCGAAAGTCGCGGCGACCGACACGCTGTCCTCGACGTCGCAAGGCACCACCAGGGATGCGCCCAATTTCTCGGCGAGCGGCTTGACCCGGCGCCCGAAGGCCTCGCCCTGATAGGTGAAGGCGAGGTCCGCGCCATGTTCGGACAGTTTGCGGGCGATACCCCAGGCGATCGAATGATCGTTGGCAACACCCATGACAAGCCCGCGCTTGCCCTTCATCAATCCGTCCATGGTCGGCAAATCCTTATGCGGAATAGCGCTGGAAAATCAGCGTTGCGTTGGTGCCACCGAAACCGAACGAATTGGACAAAACGGTGTCGATCCTTGCATCGTCGATGCGCTTGCGCACGATCGGCATGCCCTCGAATTCCGGATCGAGGTTCTCAATGTGGGCGCTCTCGCCGATGAAGCCGCCTTGCATCATCAGGATCGAGTAGATCGATTCCTGCACGCCGGCGGCGCCCAGAGAATGGCCGGTTAACGATTTGGTCGACGTGATGAAAGGCATCTTCTCGCCGAACACCTCGCGGATGGCGCCCATTTCCTTGGAGTCGCCGACCGGCGTCGAGGTGCCGTGCGTATTGATGTAGTCGACCGGCGAGGACACCGTTGCGAGCGCCTGCTTCATGCAGCGCGCCGCGCCTTCGCCCGACGGCGCCACCATGTCGTAGCCGTCCGATGTCGCGCCATAGCCGACGATCTCGGCATAGATCTTGGCGCCGCGTGCCTTGGCATGCTCGAGCTCTTCAAGAATCAGCACGCCGGCGCCGCCGGCAATGACGAAACCGTCGCGATCGACGTCGTAGGCGCGTGAGGCGACCGACGCCCTGTCGTTGAACTTGGACGACATGGCGCCCATGGCATCGAAGAGATCCGACATCGTCCAGTCGAGATCCTCATGGCCGCCGGCGAAGACGATGTCCTGCTTGCCCCACTGAATCAGCTCGTAGCCATTGCCGATGCAATGCGCAGACGTCGAGCAGGCCGATGAGATCGAATAGTTGACGCCGTGGATCTTGAACCAGGTGGCAAGCGTCGCCGACGCGGTCGACGACATCGCTTTTGGCACCGCGAACGGCCCGATCCGCTTGGGGCTGCCGTTTTTGATCGTGGTCTCGGCCGCCTCGACGATTGCACGGGTCGACGGTCCGCCGGAGCCCATCACGATACCGGTGCGCTCATTGGTGATGTCGGCCTCGTCGAGGCCGGCGTCTGCGATCGCCTGGTCCATTGCGACATGGTTCCAGGCAGCACCCTGCGACAGGAAGCGCATGGCGCGACGGTCGATCATGCCCGATGGGTCCAGCGTCGGCGCACCCCACACCCGGCAACGGAAGCCATGCTCGGCGAAAGAGTCGGAGAAGCTGATGCCGGATCTGGCATCGTGCAGCGAGGTCTGCACCTCGTTGGCATTGTTGCCTATCGACGACACGATGCCGAGACCTGTGACTACGACCCGTCTCATTCGCAACTCCTTCCAGCGGACCCCGAACCTGAAATCAATTTCCGGAATGGAACCATGCGCAAAATTAAAGTGCTACAGCGTTCATCAGACGTCCAAGACGTCGTACTGCAGGGTCTTCGTTCAGACGGCGGCCGATTGCTTGGACAGACCGACCTTCAGATCCGTTGCCGCGTATATGGGCTCGCCATCTGCCTTCAGCCAGCCATCGGCGATGCCAAGCACAAGCCGACCGCGCATCACGCGCTTGAAGTCGACGCCATACTCCACCTTCTTGACCGAAGGCGTGACCATGCCTTTGAACTTCACCTCACCGGTCGACAGCGCCATCCCCTTGCCGGGTTCACCGAGCCATCCGAGATAGAACCCCGTCAACTGCCACATGGCGTCCAGGCCCAGGCATCCCGGCATGATCGGATTACCGATGAAATGGCAGGCGAAAAACCACAAATCCGGCTTGATGTCGAATTCCGCGCGGATGAAACCCTTGTCGAACGCACCGCCGGTCTCGCTGATCTCGGTGATGCGGTCGAACATCAGCATCGGCGGATAGGGCAACTGCGCATTTCCCGGTCCGAACAGCTCGCCGCGGGCGCAGGCAAGCAATTCCTCGTAACCGTAGCTGGATTTCGGATCCGCCATCAATCTCGTCCCCGTGATCGTCCCGCGCGAAAGGAGCCCTTGTCGGTGGTTTCCTAACACAATCTGTTTCAGGCCGGAAACCGGCGTTTGCGCTTAACCTGCCCGTCTGCCCGGGTCAATGCGCGCTATTGATCGCATTCGGTCGACAGAATATATGTCAGGACACGTCCAGTTTCGGCAGATGCTCAATTTCTGCCATTTTGGACCTGTCTGAGGCGGAACTGTGAGCGCGACGGATAGATGGATCTGGGTTGCCGGAAGGATAATGTCGCTGTGGACAAGCGGGTTCGTGAGGCCGGTCTGAGGCCGACACGCCAGCGCATCGCGCTGGCCGATCTGCTTTTCGCCAAGGGCGACCGCCATCTTTCGGCCGAGGAACTGCACGAGGAGGCGCTTGCCGCCGGCGTGCCGGTGTCTCTGGCCACCGTCTACAATGCTCTGCACCAGTTTACCCAGGCCGGTCTTCTGCGCATCCTTGCCGTCGAGGGATCGAAGACTTATTTCGACACCAACACCTCCGATCACCATCATTTCTATATCGAGGGCGAAAACAGGATCTTCGATATTGACAGCGGCCCGGTGACGGTTTCCAACCTGCCGGAGCCGCCGGAGGGCATGGAGATCGCCAATGTCGATATCGTGGTGAGACTGCGTCCGAAACGCTGCGACTGACCGGCACTTATGAAATTCCTGGATTTGACGCTCCGGCTCGAATGGGTCGCCGTCGCGGTGGCGGCTCTTATCTTCTATGCAATCGCCGGTGTTTCCTGGTGGCTGTTTGCCGTGCTCATTCTGGCGCCCGACCTGTCGATGCTGGGTTACATGGCCGGGCCGCGCGTCGGGGCCGTCGCCTACAACGCCTTGCACATACTGATCTTCCCCGTTCTGCTGGCGCTTGTCGGCAGCGTCTTTGACAATGCAATGGCGGTAGCTGTCGCGCTGATCTGGATCGCCCACATCGCCATCGACCGCGCTCTGGGCTATGGTTTGAAGCTGTCAAGCAGTTTCCAGGATACCCATCTCGGCCGCATCGGCCGCTAAACCATCCCCGAACCGAAGATCAGCGAAACAAATGCCGGATCCGGTGCTTGCAGCGCCGCCCGACCTGCGGTTCGGAAAGTCAGTTCTTGACCTTTTCGCCGGGATAGGCACCCCAGACCAGCGACTGCGCGAGCCAGCCAGTATGGCCGTCGAAGGTCATTTCGCACCACTGGCCATCGCAGGACTTGATCGTGCCCATCACCCCCGGTTCGAGGATCGCGATGACGCCTGCGTCTTTTGCCGGGTCGTCAAGGAGGTTGACGCGAGCGTCCTTGCCGCGCTGCCAGGGGGCGACGATCGCCGTGCGACGGCCCGAAAGCAGCGACTGATTGATCCAGCCTTCCGAGCCGTCGGCATCACGCACACGGCGCCACGTATCGAACTCCTGGATGATCTCCATCGGCAGGCCTGGCTTCATATACATCCAGTCGACGGAATAATTGACGCCCGGCCCAACGCGCGAGTTGACGCGGCCGGATTTCAGGCTGACGAAGCGCGGCAGCGGCAAGCCGCTTGGTCCGAGCGTGATGCTCTGGGCGGGTGCGGCGGCACTTTGCGCCATCACCAGTGGGCTATGGATGAGAGCGCCGAGGAATGCTGCACTGAGGGTCAGGCGGAGCGACGCGAAACCAGACACTTTCGTTCCTTTCGGCACCGGCCCATCGGCCTTCGCCCCTTTTTCTTTGTCTTCGGCGGAACCGCTTGTTACATGAATGACCGGTACCGCGATCGGCTCTCAGTTTCGCCGTTCTTGGTTAAAGAGGTCTCAACGAGATCGGGTTCGAGGAAAACAATGGCAGGCAAAAAGAAGCCCCTCGTCGTCATCACGCGCAAATTGCCCGACCCGGTCGAGACCCGCATGCGCGAGTTGTTCGACGCCCGCTTGAATGTGGAGGACAGGCCGATGACGCAGCCGGAACTGGTGGCTGCGGTCAAGGAGGCCGATGTGCTGGTGCCGACCGTCACCGATAATATCGACGCGGCGCTGATTGCCCAGGCCGGCGACAACCTCAAGCTGATCGCCAATTTCGGCAATGGGGTAGACAAGATCGACGTTGCGGCAGCGGCCAAGAAAGGCATCACCGTGACCAACACGCCGAACGTGCTGACCGAAGATACGGCCGACATGACCATGGCGCTGATGCTGGCCGTACCGCGGCGGCTGGCCGAAGGCGCCAACGTGCTGACCGGCGATAAGAAATGGGCGGGCTGGTCGCCGACCTGGATGCTCGGCCGGCGCATTTGGGGCAAACGGCTCGGCATTGTCGGCATGGGTCGCATCGGCACCGCCGTCGCCAGGCGTGCCAAGGCGTTTGGCCTCTCGATCCACTACCACAACCGCCACCGCGTACTGCCGGCAATCGAGGACGAGTTGGAAGCCACGTATTGGGAAAGCCTTGACCAGATGCTCGCCCGCATGGACATTATCTCGGTCAATTGTCCATCGACACCGGCAACCTTCCACCTGCTTTCGGCGCGGCGGCTGGCGCTTCTGCAACCGTCAGCTTACATAGTCAACACCGCGCGCGGCGATATCATCGATGAGGAATCGCTGGTCAAGCTCATCCATGACGGCAAGATCGCCGGCGCCGGCCTCGACGTCTACGAGCACGAGCCGGCGCTGAACAGCAAGCTGCTGAAACTCGCCCACAAAGGCAAGGTCGTGCTGTTGCCGCATATGGGCTCGGCGACGCTCGAAGGCCGTATCGACATGGGCGAGAAGGTAATCATCAACATCCGCGCCTTCTTCGACGGTCATCGCCCGCCCGACCGCGTGCTGCCGCTGCGGGCGTGACCGGCCATCGTGGCAGCGAATTCTGGTCGCGGCAGCTGCCTGCTCGCTTTTGGATAGCGTTTGCTTACAAAAGCACCTTGCGCATGGTGATTGAGGTCGGCCGGTCGTAACCTTTGTGTGCTGTCCGTTCGGTTTCGCGAAAGCCGAGGCGGGCGAAGGCAGCGTGGTTTCCAGTCAGTTCGACCCGGGTCTGGAGCTCGATGGCGGTCCTGTTGCGGCTGCGGGCAAGATCTTCGACGGCCTGCATCAGCTGTTTTCCAATGCCTTGTCCCTGAAGCGTCGGCTCGACCGCGAGCTTTCCAATATAGAGGTCGTCTGCGCGCTTCAGGACGAAGACGCAACCGACGATCTCGTTTCCCTTCAGTGCCAGGAATGCTGTCTCCTCCAGCGCTCTAGCCCTGAGATTTTCAACGGTGAGCCGATGCGCCGAGGACGGCGGGTCAACAACCTCGACCATAAAGGCGAAGGCGCGCATGACCAGCGCCAGCACCTCGTCCCAACGGTCGAAATCGGCCGCAAGCTGCACGATGGAAACGTCGGCAGGCAGGCTCATGGGCTGGTTCGCTTGTAGCGGATCGTGTCGAAGCGTGCCGCCAGCGCATCGTAGAGCAGCAGTCGTCCGACCAGCGGCTTGCCAATCCCGGTGATCAGCTTGATCGCTTCCATGGCTTGCAGCGTGCCGATGACCCCGGTCAGCGCGCCGACAATGCCGGCCACCGCGCAGGATGGCACAAGTCCCGGCGGCGGCGCCTCGGGAAAGAGATCGCGGTAGCTTGGGTTCAACTTGCCGTCCGGGCCGGTTTCGAATGGCTTCAGTACGGTGACCGAGCCGTCGAAGCGGCCAACGGCGGCATGCACGAGCGGCCGGCTTTCCGCGGCGCAGGCGTCGGCCACCGCGTAGCGTGTCTCGAAATTGTCGGAGCCGTCAACGACGATGTCATAACGGGCAATGAGGGTAGGGGCGTTGTCGACGGTCAGCCTGAAATTGTGCTCTTCCACGACGACGTTTGGATTGATGCGGATGATCGCCGCTCTGGCACTGTCGGTTTTTGCCATGCCGACCATGTCCGTGCCGTGGATCACTTGTCGTTGCAGGTTGGAAAGCGAAACGATGTCGTCGTCGACGATACCGAGAGTGCCAATCCCTGCGGCGGCGAGATATTCGAGCACAGGCGCTCCCAATCCGCCGGCGCCAATGACGAGCACCCGCGCCCGCTTCAGCCGCTGCTGGCCGGCGCCGCCGATCTCGGGCAGCACGATGTGGCGGGCGTAGCGTTCGAGCTCTTCATCGGTGAGGGCGGCTGTGATCATCGCCGGACCATATAGCGGAGGAAAAAGCTTGTCAGGTATCAATGCATGCCGCTCAGAAGTGCGCCATGAACCAAGTTCAAATGGTCGGCCTGACCGTGCCGTGATCGACGGTCAGGAATTGCGCGCGTCCCTTGAGGCTGTCAAACAACGCGGCATCGGTCCCGGTCATGAAGGCCTGGCAGTTTAGTTCCTCCAGGATCGAGAACAAGGCCGCCCGTCGACCGCCGTCGAGATGGGCGGCGATCTCGTCGAGCAGCAGGATCGGTGTCATGCCCGACATCTCACCGGTTAGCCGCGCATGCGACAAGACAATGCCGACCAGCAGCGCCTTCTGCTCGCCGGTCGAACAGAGCTCGGCCGGCATCGCCTTGGGCCGGTGGCGCACCACGAGGTCGGAACGGTGCGGGCCGTCGAGCGTGCGTCCGGCGGTGCGGTCGCGGTCGCGCCCCTGGGCAAGCGCACGACGGAACCGTTCCTCTACGTCGACGGCCGGCAAAATACCGAGTTCGCCTTCCAGTTCGCCAGAGATGCCGATGTCGGCTTGCGGAAACGGTCCGTCGCCGGGCAGCCGGTCGATCATGGCGGCGAGCAGGCGCACCAGTTCGGCACGCGCCGCGGCAATCGCCACGCCGGTCTCGGCCATTTGCATCTCGATCGCATCGAACCAGGCACCGTCGCGTGAACCGTCGGCGAGCAGTCTGTTGCGGCCGCGCATTGCCTTTTCGTAGTCAAGCGCGCGCTGGCCGTGGCCAGGATCGATCGCCAGCACCAGCCGGTCTAGGAAGCGTCGGCGGTCGGCAGCCGGCCCGGGGAACAGGCCGTCCATGGCCGGTGTCAGCCAGACCACGCGCAGCCATTCCAGCATGTCTTCGGCTGAGCGTGCCGTCGCGCCGTTGATCCGCACCCGCCGGCCGGCTTCGCCGTCGCTGCCCGATATTCCGGTACCGATCTCGACCTGGCCTTCCGGCCCGTCAAGCCGGGCATGCAGCGCAAAGCCACCGTCGCCGCCTTCGCGCGCCACCTCGGAATAGGGTGCGCGGCGCAGGCCGCGGCCCGGCGTGAGCAGCGAGATCGCTTCAAGCAGATTGGTCTTGCCGGCGCCATTGTCGCCGGAGAAAACGACAGCGCCGGGATCAAGGTCTATTGCCAACGCCGCATAGTTGCGGAAATTCGTAAGTGTGAGCTTACTTATGTGCGTCTGCTGCGGTTTTGCAGATCTGGTCACGACAGCAAGATGGCCCCGTTCGGGCCCTACACCCGCATCGGCATCAGCACGTAGAGCGCGGTCTCGTCGGCCATGTCGTGGATCAGCGTCGGGGAACCGGCATCCGCCAGCATGAACTTCGCCTCCGTGCCGGTCAGTTGCGCGGCAACGTCGAGCAGGTATTTGGCGTTGAAGCCGATTTCAATCGGATCGGACGAATAGTCGGCCGCCAGTTCCTCGGTGGCACTGCCCGAATCCGGGTTGTTGACCGCAAGCGTGACCTGCCCTTCGGCGATCGAAAGCTTCACCGCCCGGCCGCGTTCGGACGAAATGGTCGAAACGCGATCGACGGCAGCGGCGAAACTCTGGCGATCGATAATCAGCTTCTTGTCGTTGCCGGTCGGAATGACGCGCTGGTAGTCCGGGAAAGTGCCGTCGATCAGCTTGGAGGTCAAGATAACGCTGCCGATGGTGAAACGGATCTTGGTGTCGGACAACTCGGTGGTGACTGCAACATCGGGATCGTCGACCAGCTTTTGCAGCTCGCTGACCGTCTTTCGCGGGATTATGACGCCAGGCATGCCCTCCGAGCCTGCCGGCGCATCGATCTCGGCGCGCGCCAGCCGGTGGCCGTCGGTCGCGACAGAGCGCAGCTTCAGCTTGCCGCCGGCCTCGTGCGTGTGCAGATAAATGCCGTTCAGATAATAGCGCGTCTCCTCGGTCGAGATGGCAAACTGGGTCTTTTCGATGAGGCCCTTTAGTCCGACGGAATCGAGCCGGAAAATATGCGAGAACGACCCGGCTGAAAGCTCGGGAAAGTCGGACTGCGGCAGGCATTGCAGGCGGAAGCTCGAGCGCCCCGACGTCACCGTCATGGCGTTGCCGTCTTCGTCGGTCTTCAGCGCCACCTCCGCGCCGTCGGCAAGCTTGCGCACGATGTCGTAGAGCAGATGTGCCGGGACCGTCGTCGCCCCGCCACGTTCGACCTTTGCCGGCGTTGCTTCGGTCACCTCCAGGTCGAGGTCGGTCGCCTTCATTTCAAGGCTGGCCCCCTCGGCGCTGAGCAGCACGTTCGACAGGATCGGAATGGTATTGCGCCGCTCGACCACGCGGTGAACATGGTTGAGCGACTTCAGGAGATTTGACCGTTCCAGGATAACACGCATGACAAAACAGGCTCGCTTGAATGAATGAACGGGTCTCCGGCAAGCGGCGCCCCGCGAAAGGTCTGAACAGGCTCAGAATCTGCGTAAACTGACAGGAAAAACCCGGCAAACGCAAGCCCGCGCCACCGGTTCGGACCGGCTGCACGGGCTTTCCGGGGATAAAGGGGATAAAAAGGCCGGAGTCCGCGAGCCGGCGTTTTTCGGGCCGTCAGGCCTGGTCGTTGATCAGCCTTCTCAGCAATTCGAGTTCCTGCGCCAGTGTGTTGTCGGCACCGGAAAGATCCTCGATCTTGCGCACCGCATGCAGCACGGTCGTATGGTCACGACCGCCGAACCGCCGCCCGATCTCCGGCAGCGAGCGCGGCGTCATCACCTTCGACAGATACATGGCGACCTGCCGTGGCTTGACGATGGTGCGTGTGCGCCGGTTGGACAGAAGTTCGGTCTTCGACACGTTGTAGTGGCGCGCGACGATGCGCTGGATGTCCTCGATACGCACCCGCTTGGGTTCGCCCGAACGATAGATGTGGCCAAGGATCTCGTCGATGCGGTCGATGGTGATCTGCGGTTCGAAGGATTGGCGAAACAAAAGCTGGTTGAAGGCACCTTCGAGCTCGCGTCCGCTGCCGGTCACCGTGCGGGCGACGTGGTTGAGGATCTCTTCGGAAATATCGAGCGACGCATCGTCGAGCTTGGCGGTGGCAAGCCTGAGCTTGAGCATACCGATACGCATGGCGAAATCCGGGGCTGACATTTCCAGCGCGACGCCGCCGTTGAGGCGCGAGCGGACGCGTGGCTCCAGCGACTCCAATTCCGACGGCGGCCGGTCGGCAGCGACCACCACTTGCTTGGCGCTGTCGAGCAGCATGTTGATTAAATGGCAGAATTCGTGCTGGATCGACTTGCCCTGCAGGAACTGCATGTCGTCGATGATGAGGAGGTCGATGTCGCGCAGCTGTTCTTTCAGCGTCAGTGCGTTGTTGTCGCGGATCGCGGTGGCGAACCGCCACATGAAATACTCAGCCGTCAGATAGACGACCCGCGATTTCGGATTCTGCTTCAGCGATTCTGCGGCGATCGCCTGCAACAGGTGCGTTTTGCCCAGCCCGACCGTCGCGTGCAGAAAGAGCGGATTGAAACGCACCGCGCTCGACTGCGATTCCGCGACCGCCTTGGCGGCGGCAAAAGCCACTCGGTTCGATGGTCCTTCGATGAAGGAGGTGAAAGTGTAGCGTGGATCGAGTGGCGAACCGAGAACATTGTGCCGGAACTCGGTTTCTGCCGGCATCCCCGGGCGGGGTACCGGGACCCGTTCGACCCTGCTGGGGCTCGCCGTGCCCGCAGAGAGCGCGGTTTGCGTCTGCCTGGTCATCTTGCGCGCCGGGGCCACTTCTGGCTCGACGCTGTTGCGGCCCTGCCGTGTGGCGGTGCGAACCACGATCTCGATCTTGAGGATCTCCGGATCCTCGTGCTTCCACAACTCGGTGATGAGATCGAGATAGTGGCCGTTGATCCATGAACGCAGGAATGCGGTTGGCACTGAGATGCGGACAATGCCCTTAGAGGATTCAGCGACCTTCATGCGCCCGAACCAGCTCGAATAGACCTCGGTTCCCAGTCGCGCCTTCAACTGGGCCTTGACCCGATCGAACTTCTGTTCAGCTTCATTGGAAGCCGCCATGTCGTTCCTTCCGATTAACGTTCCAGGAAATGGGAGGTCGCCTGTAACCTCCCTTTCGATGCCGCCGCTCTGCATGATCGAGTTCCTTGTCTCTTGTACCTGTTTTCCGCCGGGGATGCGCCTCCTGCATCCATGTTTCCGGCGACCGTGTCTTCGCTGCGACACCATCGCCGCCGCCGGCTGATGAATCGCCTCGTTGTCGGTCCGGCGCCGAAGAGCCGATCCGCTTTGGTCATGTCAGGGCAACAAAATGCCGTCCGGCGAAAAACCGCCGGCGCACCGTCGACCTGCCATGTACAATTACGCCAGTCCCCTACCGTATCGAAAAGACAAACCAACCCCGTCCGCGGAGTTAAATCCGCGGTGTAAACTCTGCCAATTTGAGCTGGCCGGTTTCAGGCTGGTCAAGGGCCAAGGGCCCGTCCCTTCGATGGACAGACATTACCGAAATCGCTGTGGATAGGGCAAGGCCACCCCTAACGGATTTTTAAGGAATCTGACTAGGAAGGCACGTTTCGAACGCGATGCCGCAACAGTTGATTTTGACAAAGCCATTGTGATTCAAACCCTTTTCCGGCGAATGTGAAAAAGGCCACACAAATGCGAAATTTTCTGAAATAATTCGCTTGACAGCCAATTGCCGCCTATCGGCCGCAGCCGATGTGAACAAGCTGTGGATCACCATCGGTAAACCTCTGAAAAAAAACAGTAATCTGTGACGCTCGGAAATTTTCGCATTGGCAGTTTCGAAGGCTGCGAATATCAGCGGGTATGTATACGCCGGCAAAGCATTTCGAACTTTGAAATGCACGCGGAGCGCCATTTTGCGGGCTTTCTTTTAAGTACTTGCCGGCAAACGAAAAAAACCCGGCGCGATTGGCCGGGTTTGAAGAAGCGCAGTTCAGGAAAAGATATATTAGGCCGACAGCACCTTGACCCGTTGGGCCAGCCGCGACACCTTACGCGATGCCGTGTTCTTGTGCACCACGCCCTTGGTCGCGGCGCGCATCAATTCCGGCTCGGCCACCTTGAAGGCAGCCTGTGCGGCCGCCTTATCGCCGGCCGCGAGCGCCTCTTCGACCTGGCGGATGTAGGTCCGGACGCGGGAGCGGCGGTTCTTGTTGATCGCTGCGCGACGGGCGATCTTGCGCGTTGCCTTTTTGGCCGAGGAGGTATTGGCCATGGTGCCTCTCTTCTGATCTGGTGGGCGCTTGCGGGATACCGCAGGGCGCAAAAAACAAACGGGCAGCCACAGGGCCGCCTCGGTTGGTGCGGCTTATAGTTCAGCTTTTCCGGCGCGTCAACGCTGCAGCGCTTTCTTTTTGACCGGCGCCTTCGTCATCTCATCGGTTCGTGAAATTCGGCTTCCGCTTGCCGCTGAAGGCCGCCATGCCTTCCTTCTGGTCATCCAGCGCAAACAGCGAATGAAACAGCCGGCGCTCGAACCGCAGACCCTCGGTGAGCGTCGTCTCATAGGCGCGGTTGACGGCCTCCTTTGCCATCATCACCGACGGCAAGGAAAAACCAGCGATCTTGGCCGCTGCCTTAAGCGCTTCCTCGATCAACTCGCCGGCTGGCACCACGCGCGAGACAAGGCCGGAACGCTCGGCCTCGGCTGCGTCCATCATTCGACCCGTCAGGCACATATCCATCGCCTTCGACTTGCCGACAAAGCGGGCCAGGCGCTGCGATCCGCCCATGCCGGGCATGACGCCCAGCGTGATCTCGGGTTGGCCAAACTTGGCAGTGTCGGCGGCGATGATGAAGTCGCACATCATCGCCAGTTCGCAGCCGCCCCCCAGCGCATAGCCCGCCACCGCCGCGATGATCGGCTTTCGTGCCCGCGTAAATTCTTCCCAGCCGACGAAGAAATCCTGCAGATAGGCATCCACATAGGAGATGGACTGCATTTCCTTGATATCGGCACCTGCCGCGAAAGCCTTTTCCGAACCAGTGATGACCATGGCGCCGATGTCGGCATTGGCGGCCATGCTATTCACCGACGCGACCAGTTCCGCCAGCACTTGTGAATTCAGCGCGTTGAGCGCCTGCGGCCGGTTCAGCGTAATCAGCCCGACCTTGCCGCGGGTTTCGACGATGATGGTTTCATAGCCCATACTTTGCTCCTCCTCGGTTCTGGTTCAAGCCTGACAGGCCCGGCAGTGGAAGGTCGAACGACCGCTTTGCACGATACGCTCGATGTGGCCGCCACAACCAGGCTTGGAGCAGCCTTCCCCCTCGCGATCGTAAACCGCGAAGGAATGCTGGAAGTAGCCCAGTGATCCATCGGTCTTCATATGATCGCGCAACGACGAGCCGCCGGCGGCGATCGCATCGGCGACGACCGAGCGGATTGCTTCGGCCAGGCGTTCGCTCTGCTCTTTGGCTTTCTTGCCGGCTCTCGCGAGGGTGCCCGCTTCGCGCAGCGGCGACAGGCCGGCCCGCCAAAGCGCTTCCGAGACGTAGATATTGCCTAGCCCGGCAATCAGCCTCTGGTCCAGAAGTGCCGCTTTCAGCGGTGACTTGCGACCTTTCAGCAACGAAGCGAGCAGCGCGCCGTCCAGTGCGTTGCCTGTAGGCTCGACGCCTAATCCCGCCAGCATCGGATGCATGTCGGGCTCGCCTTCCGAAAACAGCATGAACCCGAAGCGGCGCGGGTCGTTGAAGATCACGCGAGAGCGGACGCCGGCAGGGGATGCGATGTCGAAGACGACGTGATCGTGAGCAGTGTTTTTCGAACGTTCGTGGTGGAACACGCTAGGCGTTGCGCTCTCGTCGGCCGTTTCGATGCGAAACGAACCCGACATGCCGAGATGGCAGATCAGAACCGGGCCGTTGTCCATGTGCATTGTCAGATATTTGGCACGGCGGCCGAGCGCCGCAATCGTCTTGCCGGTCAGCCGCTCCGAAAATCTCTCGGGGAACGGAAACCGCAAATCCGGCCGGCGTGCCTCGACACCGACAATGCGGGCACCTTCAAGGGCCGGCTGCAGACCGCGCCTGACTGTCTCTACCTCCGGCAACTCAGGCATGGCCACCTATCGTGGCATGGAAGGAGGTGCCGTGACGGCCGCGCGCCAGCCCGAGATGTTCGGCCACGGTTTCGCCGATGTCGGCAAATGTTGTCCTCAGTCCGATGTCTGCGCCTTTGAAACCCGGCCGTGTCCCGATAATCGGAATACGCTCGCGCGTGTGGTCGGTGCCGCGCCACGTCGGATCATTGCCGTGATCGGCGGTCAAGATGAGCAGATCGCCTGGCTTCAGCCGTGCGAATGCCTCGGGCAGGCGCCGGTCGAAAGCTTCGAGTGCGGCGGCATATCCCGCAACGTCGCGCCGATGCCCGAACTCGGTGTCGAAGTCGACAAAGTTTGCGAAGACGAGGTCGCCGTCGCGGGCGTCTTCCATGGCACCAAGCGTTTTGTCGAACATCGCCATGTTGCCGGCAGCCTTGCGGACTTCCGAGATCCCCCGATGGGCGAAAATGTCGCCGATCTTGCCGATCGCGATAACCCGGCTGCCGCGCGCCGTCAGCCGGTCGAGCAGCGTCGGTTCCGGTGGCGGTACGGCATAGTCGCGACGATTATGCGTTCGCTCGAACGTGGCGGCGGTTTCACCGATAAACGGCCGCGCGATGACGCGGCCGATATTCAGCGGATCGACGAGCCTGCGCACCACTTTGCAGAACTCGTAAAGCCGTTCCAGGCCGAAATGAACCTCATGCGCGGCGATCTGCAGGACGGAGTCGATCGAGGTGTAGCAGATCGGCTTGCCGGTGCGGATATGGTCTTCGCCGAACCGTTCGATAATCTCGGTGCCCGGAGCATGGCAATTGCCGAGGATGCCAGGCACCTTCCCTTCACGCACCATTGCTTCGGTCAACTCGGCCGGAAAGGCGGGAATCTTGTCTGGGAAGTAACCCCAGTCGAAACGGACCGGCAGGCCGGCTATTTCCCAATGGCCCGATGGCGTGTCCTTGCCGCTCGAAACCTCTTGGGCCGCGCCGTGAAAGGCGGCGGCAAGCGGTGCACTGCCGGCATTCTCAAACCTGAAACCCGTTGCCGTTGCCGCGGCCTGGCCGAGACCGAGCGCGAGCATGTTTGGTACAAGAAGGGGTCCGGCACGCAGGCCTTCGCGATCGGCGCGGCCTTCTGCGCAGGCCCGCGCGATGTGTGCGAACGTATTGGAGCCGGTGTCGCCATAACGTTCGGCATCGGCCGCGCCGCCGATGCCGAAGGAGTCGAGGACAAAAAGGAAGGCGCGTGCCATCGAAAGGTTCATCATTGCCTGTGTGTTGGCTCAGACATAGGGTTCCGCGCCGCCATTGGCAATTCGGAAACCCAAACAGCACGGCTTGGCGTGCTGGTCCCGGAGAGACGAATCGCAGCATGGTCGATCTGCGGATGGAAATGCGCGGCGCGGAGCTCGCATGAGGCTTGCCCTGACAGCATTCGCCACCGTACTGGCTTTGCTGCTGGATGCGTCTTGCACAAACCTGGCGCGAGCCGATTGGCGCGATGTTATCGGAACGTTCTGTATCGGTATCGTCGCCGAACCGTTGCCGGTCCGAGGGACTATGTGCTGGCTGCAGCCATCGTGCGTCTAGTCTCGGCCCGCGGTCGCAAGCAATAGCAACAGACCGGTTAGCGGGCTTCAGGCGTCAGCAATCGCTGCACGGAATGGTCGGGCTCCTGCGCGGCCGCAGATAATATGTTTCCGCCATCGATATCGAATTGAAGACCGAGCTCAACCCGAACCGGCTTTGGCCGTCCGCCGACCAGGTAATGATTGGCTTGTAGGCGAGATCGCTTTCGACCCGGATGAGGAACGTGCCTTTGATCTTGAGCGCGCTCGGGACCGTTGTGGTGGAATCCTTGACAGCGTCGACGCTAGAGACGCCATCGACCAGTTTGCGCGACCACACGACCAGGACTTTCGGCGTCGTCTCGTTGGTCACCTGTATCGCCGTGATAATGATCTTCGGTTTCGAGCGGTTGTAGGGCTGGAGCGTGGAACTGCCGATCGCCATGATGGCATCGACATCGGCCGCCTTGACGGTCTGCTGCTGCGTGACGAGGTCCGCTACCATGCTGCCGATGCGGCTGACCTTCTTGCTGGTCTCGATGGCTTGCGAGGCCTCCATTGTCATAAAGTACATGATCAACAGGACAGGCACGATGAGGGCAAACTCGACAGCCGCAATACCGCGGCGGTCCGAGCAAAGCCGGACTGCTCTTGTACAAATCCCTGCGATGCCCAGCTGTGCCCCCGCACGAATCATGGCTTTGCCCTTTTCAAGCGACTACGTGGTTCAGTTGTCGAACGGCTCGTTCTGCCAAGTGATCGAAGCAAAATGCAGCGTTTTGCCGTCCTTCAGGTTGGCCATCGATTTGGCCATGAAGTCGGTCATCACCGGCCATTTGTAAAAAACACGCAGCATGTTTCTCGACTCCGCCAGGCCAGGTGCGACGGTGAAGGTCTGTGTGCTCGTGCCTTTGGTCAGCACGACGTCGCCATCCTGGATCTTGAAACCGGCCAGCGCCGCATCGGCGAAGGTCGGATATTCGCGCAAGTCCACCAGCA
This sequence comes from Mesorhizobium sp. M0018, assembly GCF_040323955.1. NCBI lineage: Bacteria > Pseudomonadati > Pseudomonadota > Alphaproteobacteria > Hyphomicrobiales > Phyllobacteriaceae > Mesorhizobium > Mesorhizobium sp. M0018. Next base: position 49,008 of record NZ_JAMYVL010000012.1, read on the forward strand.
ATCCGGGACAGGTCTTGGCGACCATGATCTCCAATTTGGTGCAGATCATATCCCGCAGCTTGGTGCCGGACACATCGGTCGGTCTTAATTGGCCGGTACGCAGCTGGCGCGCGATGTCGTCGGTTGCGTTTGCCATCACTTCCTGTGCGGCAAAAGAAATGCAGCTCTCCAGGATGGCGAAGACAAGAAGCGCGAAAGGAATTGCAAGCATGGCGAATTCGATCGCCGTGCTTCCGCGGCGGTCGCCCAAAAACCGTCTTGGAGAGCCTGCTCGTCCTGCCTTGCTCATGTCCGCTGCCCGCCGATGCCGCTTCTGTATCGGTCCACCCTTAGTCGGAACCGATTGAAGTCCGGTTGGAATGACCGTTAAATTCAACGGGAAGGCCTTAACCCGGCGATAACCGAAGCACGTTCCCGCCAAAGACGGAGACGTCGGCTAGCTAATGCACGGCGCTCATTTCGGCTTCAGAGGCCTTCTCGGCATCGCTCTTATACGAGCTTTCGCAATATGGCGCGCAGGACATGGTCTGTACTTCGGAACGCCGATAGATGCGCACCGACGACGCTGCCTGGCGGACGACGGTTATTTGCTCATCGACGATCGGATTGCCCTCCTGGTCGAGGACGACGAGATTGGTGACGCCAAATCCCTTGCCGGTCAGTACGATCGTCGATGCGTCCTGCACGGAGGCGTCGGCGATCGCCGGATTGCCGACGACAATCGTATCGGCGGCGCGCGACAATTTGATGATCTTTGCCTGGTTCATCGTCACCTCGATGCCGGCGCCGGCCTTGGCTGGAAAGGCGAAAGCCGCTGCGGCAAAAAGCACGGCAACTGGAAATGATGATCTCGGCCCGGCCATTGAGGCGCCCCCTGGCAAACTGTTCAACGGAACATGAACGAGATTGGTGAACCAACCGTTAAGCGGCTGGAATTCAGGATCAAGCCGGAACCGGCATTGGGCCTAGCGGCACGGCTGAAACGTCTTTGCCGAATTGCGCCTGTTGCGCCTTTTGTCGGCCGGGGCCCTGGCGGCGGGTATTTTAGTTCTGGGTTAACCACGCAATGTCGTCGAAGCGGGAAAGGAATCGGTAAGCCTGTTTATTAAGCCGATTGAAACAGCTTCTCCTTAGATTCGCAGTATCCGATCAGCCACCAAGAGAAGTTGACGGAAGTGCTGTAACAATTGGAGTAGGAGCTCGAATGTCTAACCTCATCGCACGTTTTGTGAAGGACGAATCCGGCGCGACCGCTATCGAATACGGTCTGATCGCCGCTCTTATCGCACTCGCCATCATGGTCGGCGCCGGCCAGCTCGGCAACTCGCTGAACGCCAAGTTCACCGCCATCTCCACCAAGGTGAACGGTAGCTGACCGTAACGGGTTCGGTTGTTCTGAAATAAGGGCCGCCGCACTGGCGGCCCTTATTTAGTCCTGGTATGAATTGAAATTTAGGCCTCATCAGTCGTTAGTCGAATAGGATTGGGTTGGGGGCCAGATGCAATTGGGTCATAGGCGCGCCGATGCTTGAAGCCGTGATCTTCGTCGTATTTCCGTTCTGCATGCTTTTTGCCGCGATCTCCGACATGCTTTCGATGACGATCGCCAATCGCGTGCCGGTGTTGCTTGTGGTCGTCTTCGCCTTGGTTGCGCCTTTGACCGGTATGGACTGGGCCACCTATGGCTGGCATTTCGCCGCCGCCGGCCTGGTTCTCGCGGTGACGTTCGGCCTGTTCGCGCTGGGCGGCATGGGCGGCGGCGACGCCAAGCTTCTGGCTGCCACTGCCATGTGGATGGGACTGAACATCCATCTCATCGAATACCTCGTCGCCTCGACATTCATCGGCGGCCTGCTGACGCTAGCCATCCTCGCCTATCGAAAATCGCCGCTTGCCGCCGTCACAAGCCATAATCCGTTCCTGCGCCATTTCGCCGATGAGGCGACCGGCGTTCCGTACGGCATCGCGCTTGGCATTGGCGGTCTGCTCACCTATTCCGACTCGCCATTGATGGCCTGGGGACTTACCAGGCTGGCGGGCTGAATTTCACTTTACGCGGTTGGCGCCGAGCAGGCGAGTTGGCCACGTTTTCCTTCGGGCCGGGCTTGTCGGTCCAATTTATATAAACGTTAAATTAATCACGATCGTAAGTATAACATTAACCTTGTTTTGACGATTGCCGCTGCAAAGTCCCGCTTGGCTACGTGGTTTGCCAAGGCGAGGTTCGGACAGATGCCAGCATCCCGATTGATTATTCTGAGCGTGGCGATAGCCGCGGCCGGTGGTGCAGGCTATGTAGCGAAGAACATGGTCGTGGCTCCGCCGCCTCCGGTTGTCGATTCCGGTCCTCAGGCGCCGGCGATCGCGCTGCAGGATGTGCTTGTTCTTTCCGGCGACGTTCCGATGGGCAGTCCGCTTGAAAACAACATTTCCTGGGAGTCATGGCCGTCCGCAGGCATCAACGCAAATTTCATCACCCGCGCCGCCGAGCCTGAAGCGCTGGACAAGCTGAAGGGCGCCGTCGCTCGCGTGGCGCTCTACGCCGGCGAGCCGCTGCGGCGCTCGAAGCTGATCGGTGAAGGGCAAAGCTTCATGTCGTCGATCCTGCCCTCCGGCATGCGGGCCGTTGCCACAAGCATCTCGGCCGACACCTCGGCCGGTGGCTTTATTCTTCCCAACGATTTCGTCGACGTCATCATGACCCGCCGAGCCGATCCCGCCAATGGCGGTGGTCCGGGCTTCACTACCGAAACTATCCTGAAGAACATTCGCGTCCTGGCGATCGACCAGACCATTCAGGAGGACGAGGAAGGTAAGAAGACCAGGGTTGGCCAGACCGCCACCCTGGAACTGACGCCGCAGCAGTCCGAGATCATCACCGTCGCACAGCAGATGGCGGATCGCCTGACATTGGCGCTGCGCTCGATCAAGGACAGCCAGGACAAGAATGTGGGCGAAGCCGATTACCTGGTTTCCGGCAATGGCCGGCGCGGAACAGTGCGGTTGATCAAGTCGGGCGAAGTTTCCGAAGTGGGGGCAAGGAAATGAGGCTAAAAACCAAACTGCCGCTCATCCTGGCTGCGGCGATCGGCCTGTTTCTCCTTGGAACGAATGCATATGGCATTGTCGATGCCAGTGCGGCAGGCAATGCCAGGGTGACGGCTTCGACCGCCACCCAGCGGGTTAAGCTCGGACTGAACAAGTCGGTGGTCATCGACCTCCCGAGCGATGCCTACGACATTCTCGTCGCCAACCCCGCTGTAGCCGACGCGGTGACCCGCACCGCCAGGCGCATCTATCTGTTTGGAAAGGCGGTCGGCGAGACAAATATCTTCGTCTTTGGCCCGAATGGCGAGCAGATCGTCAGCCTTGACCTAGCGGTCGAACGTGACGTCGCCGGGCTGGAGGATTATATCAAGCGCTTCATCCCGTCATCGGAGGTCAAGGTCGAGTTGCTGAACGACAACGTCGTTCTGACCGGAACCGTGGACACTCCTCTGGACGCCAAGCGCGCGGCCGATCTGGCAACTATTTTCGTGTCCGGCGGCGAGGCAACCACGGGTCAATATTCGCAGACCGCTGCCGGCGGTTCGGCTGAAGCCGGCGTCGCGATCGATAACCCGGATGCCGAGCGCCGCGTCAGCAAGATCGTCAACCTGCTGCAGATCATCGGCGACGACCAGGTGACGCTGAAGGTGACGGTCGCGGAAGTCAGCCGCTCGGTGATGAAGCAGCTCGGCGTCAACATGGTGGGCAACGGCAGCAGCAACGGCATCAGCTGGGGCGCGGTAAGCGACAATTTCACTGGTTTGGGCAAGTCGCTGTCGAACTCGGGCCTCTCTATCGGGAGCTCGACGCTGCAGGCCTACATCAATGCCATGGAACAGTCCGGTGTCATGAAAACCCTCGCCGAACCAACATTGACGGCCGTATCCGGCGAGAAGGCGACCTTCAAGGTTGGCGGCGAATACAACATGGTGACCAGCGTTTCCCAAGCCGTATCAAACGATAACCAGACCGGTCTGAAGACGTATTCGGTCGAGAAGATCGAATACGGCATTGGCCTGGAATTCCAGCCTGTGGTGCTGTCTCCCGGCCGTATCAGCCTGAAAGTCAGAACCTCGGTTTCCGAGCCGACAACGGAGGGATCTGTGTCTTTGTCCGAAGGCGTAACGAGCCCGGGCATGAATGCCCTGTCGCTCCGCAAGCGCTTGGCCGACACAACAGTGGAACTGCCTTCGGGCGGCTCGATGATGATTGCCGGCCTTGTCCGCGATGATCTCAGGCAAGCTGTCAACGGCTTGCCCGGTCTGACAAAGATTCCAGTGCTTGGCGCGCTGTTCCGCAGCAGGGATTTCGTTCGCAACGAGACCGAGCTCGTCATCATCATTACGCCCTATCTGGTGAAGCCGGTGGCGCGCAACGATCTTGCCAAGCCGGATGACAATTTCAACGCCGCCAGCGATGGCGCCGGCATTTTCCTTGGCCGCGTCAACCGTGTCTACGGCACCATGCAGACCGACAAGCCCAACGGCCGTTACCACGGCGTTGTCGGCTTTATCTACAAGTAAGCGGGGAAGCGGTCATGTCTAAGGCAACATCGAAGGCACGGGCGATCACCGCGACGCGGTCAGTCCATTCGCGAATCTGGCGGCCGGCCGTTCCCATTATGGCGATCGCGATGGCGGCATTGCTGGCCGGCTGCGCCAATCGCGACAGCGTCACGGTGGGTGCCATACCGGACGATTATCGCACCACCCATCCGATCGTCATAGCCGAGAAGGTACAGAAGATCGACCTTCCGGTCGGCGCCGGCGACCGTGGCATGACCAGATCCCAACGTGACACGCTCCTGGGCTTCCTGGACGGATACGACAGGAGCGCGGCTCCGGTGCTGACGATCGAGATTCCGAGCGGCTCAGCCAACGAAATCGCAGCGGCCGCGGCCGGCCGCGATTTCGCCAGGCTGGCCATAGCCAGCGGCATCAGCCGGAAGCGGATCGACATGCGGTCCTATCAGTCTGTTTCGGCCGAAGCGTCTGCACCGGTTCGTGTTGCCTACGTCTCGGTGAAGGCTCAGACGGATAAATGCGGGCGCTGGCCCGAAGACCTGCTGCAGACTTCGGAAAACAAGCACTATGCCGATTTCGGCTGTTCGTATCAGAACAACCTGGCTGCCCAGATGGCCAATCCGTCCGATCTGATCGGGCCACGCAAGCCGACGCCGATCGACGCGGAAAATCGCGGCGCGGTGATCGACGTCTATCGTGACAGAGGTATTTCGGACGAATTCCTCGGCAATTCGGAAGTCGAATATTAACGAGTGTTGAGGCTCAACAAACCCTAAGCCGCGCAAGTCACGGAAAGTGATGACAATGAGCAATCTTGCCTATGACACAGAGGTACCGGGCGGCGAAACCTCGGAGCAGGATATTGCCGCGATGCAGGCGTTGCGGCCGATCCCGCGCATTTCGATCCAGGCATTTTGCGAGACCGAAGGCGTAGCCAATCCGGTCGAGCGCGCCGGCGAGGATCGCCGCATGGCCAAGGCCCATTTGAAGGTGCATATGGGGGGCATCCCCACCGCTATCGAATTCTATCAGTCGGCGCCGACGCCGAACCTGATCCTGCTTGAATCGCGCAGCGAGCCGAAGCTGTTGCTGGAACAACTCGCCCAGCTCTCCGAGCATTGCGACCCGACCTCCAAGGTGGTGGTTGTCGGCCACTACAACGATGTCGGCCTGTATCGCGAACTCATCCGTTCGGGCATTTCCGAGTATGTCATCGCGCCCGTATCGATGGCCGACATAGTCAGCGTGGTGTCTTCGATCTTCGTTGATCCGGAAGCTGAGCCGATCGGCCGCTCGATTGCCTTCATCGGCGCCAAAGGCGGCGTCGGCTCCTCGACCATAGCCCATAATGTGGCCTGGGCCATGTCGTCCCTTTTCAAATCCGAAGTGGTTGTCGCCGATCTCGACCTCGCCTTCGGAACGGCCAATATCAATTTCGACCAGGATCCGGCGCAAGGCATTGCCGAGGCAGTCTTCTCGCCGGAACGCGTCGATGAGGTCTATCTCGACCGGCTGCTCGCCCAATGCGCCGAGCACCTGTCGCTGCTTGCGGCCCCTTCGACCCTGGAGCGGGTGTACGATTTCGATCCCGACGCCTTCACCCAGCTTATCGACATAGCCCAGCGTAGCGCGCCGCTCCTCGTGCTCGATGTTCCCCACGTGTGGGCCGGCTGGACCAAGAACACGCTGGTCAAGGCCGACGAGATCGTCATCACGGCGACGCCCGAACTTGCCAATCTGCGCAACACGAAGAACCTGGTCGACATGCTGAAGCGGCTTCGTCCGAACGACCCAGCGCCAAAGCTTGTGATCAACCAGGCCGGTGTGCCGAAACGTCCTGAGATTACGCCGTCCGACTTCTCCGAATCGCTCGGCCTTTCGCCGATGTCGGTCATCCCGTTCGAGCCGCTTTTGTTCGGAAATGCTGCCAACAACGGACGTATGCTCGGTGAGATGGATGCCAAGAGTCCGGTTGTCGCCACGATCAACGAGATCGCCCATGTGCTGACAGGGCGCAGCGAAATCAAGGTGAAGAAGAAGGCTGGCCTCGGCAGTCTGATCGGCAAGCTTTCGCGCAACAAGAAGTGATGCCTCAGCGGTGGAATTGGTAAGCGATCATGTTTGGTAAAAGAGGCAGCGACGACGGCAACCGGACCATTCCGGAATTCCGTCAGCCAGCACCCGCGCCTGCCGCGCCGGCGGCCGCGAACCCTGTGGAAGTGGCTGTAGCTGCCAGGCCGGCGGCGCTGCCGCCATCCGGCGCGCCTGCCGCGCCGGCGGTTCGCCGTGCGGTCGAGCCGCCGCCATTGGCGCCGGAGCCGAAAAGTATCCAGCGCCAAAAGAGCGAAACCTACTACGACACCAAAAGCCAGGTCTTCGCCGCACTCATCGATACGATAGATCTGTCGCAGCTCGCCAAACTCGATCCCGAAAGCGCGCGCGAGGAAATCCGCGACATTGTCAACGACATCATCGCGATCAAGAATTTCGCGATGTCCATCGCCGAGCAGGAAGAGCTTCTCGAGGATATCTGCAACGACGTTTTGGGCTACGGGCCGCTGGAGCCACTGCTTGCCCGCGACGATATTGCCGACATCATGGTTAATGGCTCCAAGAACGTCTACATCGAAGTCAACGGCAAGGTCGAGCAGACCGGCATCCGTTTCCGCGACAACCAGCAGCTCCTCAACATCTGCCAGCGTATCGTCAGCCAGGTTGGCCGCCGCGTCGATGAATCAAGCCCGATCTGCGATGCGCGTCTTCCTGATGGCTCCCGTGTCAACGTCATCGCACCGCCCCTGGCTATCGACGGCACCGCACTTACCATCCGCAAGTTCAAGAAGGACAAGCTGACGCTCGACCAGCTGGTCAAGTTCGGCTCGATTTCTCCGCAAGGGGCCGAGATTCTCAAGATCATCGGGCGTGTCCGCTGCAACATTGTCATCTCGGGCGGTACCGGCTCAGGCAAGACGACGCTGCTCAATTGCCTGACCAACTATATCGACCGCGAAGAACGCGTCATCACCTGCGAGGACTCAGCTGAGTTGCAATTGCAGCAGCCGCATGTGGTGCGTCTCGAAACCCGTCCGCCCAACCTCGAAGGCGAGGGCGAAGTGACCATGCGCGATCTGGTCAAGAACTGTCTGCGCATGCGCCCCGAACGTATTATCGTCGGCGAAGTGCGCGGACCCGAAGTGTTCGATCTGCTGCAGGCGATGAACACCGGCCATGACGGCTCGATGGGAACGATCCACTCGAACAGCCCGCGCGAATGCCTCAACCGCATAGAGTCGATGATCGCCATGGGCGGCTACACGCTGCCGCAAAAAACCGTGCGCGAGATCGTCGTCGGCTCCGTCGACGTGATCATACAGGCTGCACGCCTGCGCGACGGATCGCGGCGTATCACCCACATCACCGAGGTAATCGGCATGGAAGGCGACGTCATCATCACCCAGGACATCGTTCTCTATAACATCAAGGGCGAGGACGCGAGCGGCAGGCTGCTGGGCGAGCACGTGTCGACTGGCATCGGCCGTCCGCATTTCTGGGAGCGCGCCCGCTACTACGGTGAGGAGCAGCGCCTCGCGGTCGCGCTCGAGGCGATGGAGAAACGCGCTGATTGATCCGTCTGGAAGCGTGGGGGCCAGGGTCGATGTTCGGAATTGACGGCACCGTATTGGCATTCGTCGTGCTCGCCGGCTTCAGCGCCGGCGCTGTGGCCTATGCTTTCCTGTTCAACCGGATCAGCACCGAGAAGCAGGTTGGCAAGCGGCTTGAATCGATCAAGACCGCCGAGACGGATCGTTCCGTCGTCAAGGCGTCGCGCGATCGCGTGGCGGAAGCGGCCAAGCGTCGCAAGTCCGTCCAGGATTCGCTGAAGGATCTCGATCAAAAGCAAAAGTCCAATCAGAGCCTGGTCAAGAAACCACCGCTGAAGATCCAAATCCGCCAGGCCGGCATGAAGATCTCGCTTGAGCGCTTCTATGTCTACTCGGCGGTCTGCGGCGTCGTCTTGACGGCTCTTGTCTATTTCATCGGCGCACCGTTGCTGGTCTTGCCGGCTGCGCTGCTGGTCGGCGTCTTGGGTCTGCCCCGCTGGTTCGTCTCGTTTCGCCGCGCGCACCGCGTCAAGGCGTTCCTCAACGAATTTCCGAACGCGCTCGATATCATCGTGCGTGCGGTAAAATCCGGCCTGCCGCTGAACGACGCCGTGCGCCTGATCGCCAACGAATCCCCCGAGCCGGTCAAGACCGAGTTCCGCCGCATAGTCGATTCGCAGCAAATGGGTTTGTCGATCCCCGACGCGGCCATGCGCATGCCAGAAACGATGCCGTGCACCGAGGCGAGCTTCTTCGGCATCGTCATCCAGATCCAGTCTCAGGCCGGCGGCAATCTTTCCGAAGCGCTGGGCAATCTTTCGCGCGTGCTTCGCGACCGCAAGAAAATGAAAGCCAAGGTCCAGGCATTGTCCATGGAAGCCAAGGCGTCCGCCGTGATCATCGGCGCGTTGCCTTTCGTCGTCGCCTTTCTCGTCTATTTGACGAGCCCGAACTACATCATGCCCCTCTTCATCACCAGCACAGGCCATCTGATCCTCGGTTGTTCCGGCATCTGGATGTCGATGGGCGTCCTGGTAATGCGCAAGATGATGAATTTCGAAGTCTAGGACTCGCGTATGACCGATCACGTCATCAGAACTCTCACCGACCCGTCCCTGCTGATCGCACTGCTGGTCGGCATCGCGGTGTTTGCGACCGTCTTCACGCTGCTGCCCGCTTTTGGCGGGAACCAGCTCAAGGCGCGCATGAAATCCGTAGCGCTGGAGCGCGATGAGCTGCGCGCCAAGCAGCGCGCGCGGCTGGCAGTCGAAGCCGACCGCCGCCGCAAGGGCCTGCGCGAAGAACAGTCGGTCGGCATGCGCAATATTGTCGATCGCCTGGATCTCAGGCGTGCGCTGGCGGATGAAGGTACCTTGCAGAAATTGAAAGTGGCGGGTTTTCGCGGGCAAAATCCGCTGACGCGCTTCCTTTTCTTCCGTCTCGTCCTGCCCTTCATCGGCTTTGCATTGGCGGCAATGTATCTGTTCGTGCTCGGCGGATTGCCCGAGCAGCCGCTTTTCGTGAAGCTGTTCGTGTGCATCGTGGTAGCCTATGCGGGATTCTACGCGCCGGTGCTCTACGTCAACAACCGCGCTACCAAGCGCAAGCAATCGATTCAGATGGCGTGGCCGGACGCGCTCGACCTGTTGCTGATATGCGTCGAGTCCGGCATGTCGGTGGAAGCGGCGCTTCGCAAGGTCGCCGATGAGATCGGCGCGCAATCGGTGGCATTGGCGGAAGAATTCATCCTGACAAACGCCGAGCTTTCCTATCTGCAGGAGCGCAAGCAGGCCTACGAGAACCTTGCAAGCCGAACTGGCCTGGAATCCGTCAGGTCGGTGTCCCAGGCGTTGGTTCAGGCCGAGCGCTACGGCACGCCCGTGGCGCATGCATTGCGGGTGCTTGCCAGTGAGAGCCGCGACATGCGCATGAATGCCGCCGAGAAGAAGGCGGCCGCGCTGCCGCCGAAGCTCACCGTGCCGATGATCCTGTTCTTCCTGCCGGTGCTGTTCGCCATCATTTTGGGTCCCGCCGGCATCCAGGTGAGCCAGCGCGGCATCTTTGGCGACCAGCCGAAATCAAGCAGCGAGTAGCGCCAGCGGCGTTGCCAGAAACGCTGATACGATCCAGAGCCACGCTGCCGGTGCAGCGCGGCTCTTTGCGTTAGATATGTTGCGGAATTCGCGCGCCGGTTCGGCGCTCGAAGCGGTCAGTTGGTGGCGGGCTTTGCCTTGTCCTGGTCCTTGAGCTGGCTCCAGGCATTCTGCTGCGCCAGCATCTGGCGAAGGTAAGCGACGTTAGCCTGCGCCTGATCCGGCGACAGCTCTTGCGAGGCGATCTTCTCTGCCTCGTCGAAACGGCCTTGCAGACCGACGACCAGCGCAAGGTTCTGGCGGACGCGGCTGTCTGCATTCGGCTGCTGGGCGGCTGAGCGCATATAGGTTTCGGCTGTGCGCAAATCACCTTCCAGCACGTACGAAATGCCGAGATTGGAAAGGATCGACGGTTCGTTCGGCCTGAGGTCAAGCGCCTTGCGATAGCCTTGGCGAGCCTCGTCCTTCTGGCCGAGCTGGTCGAGAATAGCAGCTTCCGCCGATACCAGTTTCCAGTCAGGATATTCGGGCGTCTGGGCGCGGCGCACGGCATCGAGTGCCGGCTCGAACTGTCCGTTGGCGGCAAGCGCCTTGCCATAGGCGGCGAGCACGTCGCGATCCTTCGGCAAGGCGATCGCCAGCTTGCGCATCACCGCAAGCGATTGGTCTGCGTCGCCGTCCATCTGCAGCGCCGCGGCATAATTTGTCGCGATCCGCTTGTCGCTGGGGTTTTTCGAATAGGACTGGCCGAGCGCCATCGTAGCGTTGTGCAGTTCGCCCGCCGACATTGTTTCCAGCGGCTTGCCGCTTGGACGAGAAATCGAGCCAGTCGTCAATTTGCTGGTTCCGCAGCCGGCGACGCCTGCAGCAAGCACCATCATCAACGCCGTGGTGATCAGCCTATTTGCGCTGGCGTTCATCCTGCGGTTGGTCGGCATCGGCACCAGGGCTCCGTTCATGCGCGTGACCATTTGCGAGGTCATCTTTCCTCCCGCAGAAATATTCTGTTAACCCTAACGGAGAGTTAAGAAACGCCGACTCGGAAGCCGGAGGCCAGCGAATGCCTGTCGAACTCGTCGAGAAAGAATTGAGCAATGCGCTGCCGGTCCATCTGGTGGCGAAGGATGCTCTGGCGGCGGCGGGCCTTGCGCCATCCTCGGTCGCCTGGGCCAAGGCCAACGGCTTTTCCGGCGAGGCCGGCAGGACGCTGATCATGCCTGGCGACAACGGCGCGATTGCCGGAGCCCTGTTCGGCACCGGCGATGGCGAGGGCGCACTGGCCATCGGCGCACTAGCGAGAGCCTTGCCCGCAGGCGAGTGGCATTTTGCGTCCGCACCGGCCAAGCCGGAGCTTACGGCACTCGCCGTGGCGCTCGGCGGCTATGTCTTCACCCGCTACGGCAAGAAGCCAGGCAAGACGCTTCGCCTCGCGCTGCCGGCAGGCACCGACGCCGCCCGCATCCGCCGCCTCGCCGATGGCATTTTCCTCGCGCGCGATCTGGTTAACACGCCGACCAGCGATATGGGCCCCGGGCAGTTGGAGAAGGCCGCCCGGACCTTGGCCGCGACGCACAAGGCCGAAATATCGGTGACCAAAGGCGACGATCTTCTTACCGCCAACTTTCCGATGATCCACGCCGTCGGTCGGGCTTCTGCCGACGCGCCACGCCTGATCGACATGATTTGGGGGCCGAGCAATGCCCCCAAGATAACGCTGGTCGGCAAGGGCGTCTGCTTCGATACAGGCGGTCTCGACATCAAGCCGTCCTCGGGCATGCTTTTGATGAAGAAGGACATGGGTGGCGCTGCCAACGTGCTGGGTCTCGCTTCCATGATCATGGCCACCGGGTTGAAGGTTCGGCTGCGCGTGCTCATCCCGGCTGTCGAGAATTCGATAGCCGGCAACGCCTTCCGGCCAGGCGACGTGCTGGTGAGCCGCAAGGGCATTACCGTCGAAATCGGCAACACCGACGCCGAAGGACGGTTGGTGCTCGCCGATGCCCTGGCCTTGGCCGATGACGAAGAGCCGCAGATGCTGGTCGATATGGCAACGCTGACAGGCGCTGCCCGTGTTGCGCTCGGTCCCGACTTGCCGCCGTTCTATACCGGTGACGAGACGCTTGCATCCGAGCTGGCGGACGCCTCCGTTGCGGTCGAGGATCCGCTATGGCGGATGCCGTTGTGGAAGCCCTATGACGCCAAGCTGGCGTCGAAGGTGGCCGACGTCAACAACGTCACGCCGGACGGTTTCGCCGGCTCGATCACGGCGGCGCTTTTCCTGAAGCGCTTCGTGGAAAAGACCGCCGGCTGGGCGCATGTCGACATCTTCGCCTGGAACCCGTTCGACCGCCCGCACGGCCTTGCCGGTGGCGAAGCGCAAGGCATCCGGGCGCTGGAGCAGGTCATTTCGAACCGCTACGGCTGATTCTAGGACATAGCCGACGAAGGTTTTGACTGAAACGGAACCGAAACAATTTTCCGTCATGCTGGACGGATGTCGATTATCATGCGTCCAAGCCAAGCGTTGCGACTATGGCAACAGGTGGTGCTGTCGGAGGTGCGCGACGACGCGCCCGATCTCACCATGCGCCAGACGGCGATCCTGTTCACCATCTATCTCGATCCGCCGCCGCACACGGTGCGGGGGTTAGCCGCCCGCCTCAACGTCACCAAGCCGGTGATCACCCGTGCGCTCGATACGATGGGGGCGCTGAAACTGGTGTCGCGCCACCGCGACGAGCTCGACAAGCGCAACGTGCTGGTCAGGCGCACAGTCGAAGGCGCGCTCTTTGTCGAGCGCTTTGGCGATGTTATCATTGCCAGAGCCCAAGAGTTGCCAATTTGAACGAGTTGCCGATTTGACCGCCAGGGATGCGCGCCTCCATGCCTTCCGCTCCGATCTCGCCGACGCCAGGCTGCGAGGCGAGGTCGCCGCCGACCGTTTCGTCGCCGGCCGGCCGGCTCGCATATCAGCCTCCGTCGCCGACATCCGCAAGGCGCCGAGCCCGGACGCCGGCGTCGATACCCAGCTTCTGTTCGGCGAAGACGTCCTCGTCTTCGAGGACGTTGAGGGCTGGGCCTGGATACAGGCCGAGCGCGACGGCTATGTCGGCTATGTCGCCGACACCGTGCTGGGCGGTCGGGAGCATGCGCCCACCCATGTTGTCTCGGTGCCGCGCACTTTCCTCTATCCGGGACCGGATTTGCGGTTCCCGGTGAGCGGGGAGCTCTCGATGGGGTCATTGGTGGCGGTGACGGGCTCAGCGGAAACGCGCGGCACGCATTATGCTCTGCTGCCGTCCGGCCAGGCGGTCATCTCGGGTCATCTCAGGCCGGTCGCCGAGGTTCATCCCGACTACGTCGCGGTCGCCGAGGCGTTTCTCGGCACGCCCTATCTGTGGGGCGGCGTCTCCGGCTTCGGCATCGATTGTTCCGGTCTCGTGCAACTTGCAATGCACATGGCTGGCAGGCAAGTGCTGCGCGACACCGACATGCAGGCGGCGACCGTCGGCGAGCCGCTCGAACCCGGGCCGGATTTTGCCGGGTTGCGGCGCGGCGACCTGGTCTTCTGGAAAGGCCACGTCGCGATCATGACAGATCCGGAGACCATGATCCACGCCAACGGCCACACCATGCTGGTGTCGCGTGAAGGACTGAGGGAGGCGGTCGCCCGTATCGGCTATCTCTATGGCGGACCGACCGGGTTTCGCCGGCCGTAGCGCGAATCGATCACCTTTTGTTCTGATTCTGCTTGGCGATTGCGCGCCGCCGCGCTACGTCTGGCGCGTGACAGAGCAGCCGCGCCTTGCCGAACAGAATGCCGCCGTCGTCCTGCCCGAGCCATTTGTCAAATGGTTTGCGGAAAAGGGCTGGTCGCCGCGCGCCCACCAGATCGATTTGCTGGCCAAAGCCCAGGGCGGCCGGTCGGTATTGCTAATCGCCCCGACCGGCGCCGGCAAGACGCTGGCCGGGTTCTTGCCATCGCTGACCGAACTGGCCGGCCGGCCGAGGAGAAGGCCGGGGCAGGCGCATCGAGGCATCCACACACTCTACATCTCGCCGCTGAAGGCGCTGGCCGTCGACATCGAGCGCAATCTCGGCAAACCCGTCGAAGAAATCGGGCTGCCGGTCACCGTCGAGACGCGCACCGGCGACACGCCCGCACACAAGCGCCAGCGGCAGAAGCTGGCGCCGCCCGACATTCTCCTGACCACGCCCGAGCAATTGGCGCTGCTGATTGCCGCGCCCGATGCCAGGCGCTTCTTCGAGGACCTGCGCTATGTCGTGCTCGACGAATTGCATTCGCTGGTGACCTCGAAGCGCGGGCATCTCCTGTCGCTCGGGCTGGCCCGGCTGCGCTCGTTTGTGCCCGCCCTGCAGACGATAGGCCTGTCGGCGACGGTCGCCGAGCCTGACGAATTGCGGCGCTGGCTGGTCAGCCAGAATCCACCGGGGCCGATGGCCGAACTGATCGTCGTCACTGGCGGCGCCAAGCCCGACATCTCCATTCTCGATTCGGAGGAGCGCGTGCCGTGGGCGGGACATTCGGCCCGCTACGCAACGCCGGAAATCTACAACGAGATCAAGCGCCACAAGACAACCCTGCTGTTCGTCAACACGCGCAGCCAGGCGGAGTTGCTGTTCCAGGAGTTGTGGCGGGTCAACGAGGAGACGTTGCCGATCGCGCTGCATCACGGCTCGCTCGACGTCGCGCAGCGCCGGCGTGTCGAAAAGGCAATGGGCGAGAACGCCCTGCGCGCCATCGTCGCCACGTCGACGCTCGACCTCGGCATCGACTGGGGCGATGTCGATCTAGTCGTCCATGTCGGCGCGCCGAAAGGTGCCAGCCGGCTGGCGCAGCGCATCGGCCGCGCCAACCACCGTATGGACGAGCCGTCGAAGGCGATCCTGATACCGGCCAACCGCTTCGAGGTGCTGGAATGCAGGGCGGCGCTCGACGCCAATTATCTCGGTGCCCAGGATACGCCGCCGCTGGTCAATGGCGGGCTCGACGTCCTGGCGCAGCACGTGCTGGGCTGTGCCTGCGGTGCGCCGTTCCATGCCGATGCGCTGTTTGAGGAAGTGCGAACGGCAGCACCCTATGCCGATCTCGATCGGCCGACATTCGATCGCGTCATCGATTTCGTCGCCACCGGCGGCTATGCGCTGAAGAACTATGAACGCTACGCCCGTATTCGTCTCAACAAGGACGGGCTGTGGCGGGTCTCAAATCCTCGCGTCGCCCAACAATACCGGCTCAATGTCGGCACCATCATCGAAGTGCCGGCGCTCAACGTCCGCTATGTCCAGGCCGGCAGCAGAGGCGCGGCTTCGCGTGGCGGCCGGGTTCTGGGCAAAATCGAGGAGGCGTTCCTCGAAACGCTGACGCATGGCGACACCTTCATGTTCGCCGGCAAGGTGCTGCGCTTCGAAGGTATCCGCGAGAATGAGTGCTTTGTCTCGAATGCACCCGGCAGCGACGCCAAGGTGCCGTATTACGGTGGTGGCAAATTCCCGCTTTCGACGTACCTGGCCGAACAGGTCCGCGCCATGCTGGACGATCCGCAGCGCTGGAAGAAGCTGCCGGAGCAGGTCGCCGACTGGTTACGCTTTCAGGCCGACAAGTCGGTGCTGCCGAAACGCGACGATCTGCTGATCGAGACCTTTCCGCGCGGCAACCGCTACTATCTGGTGGCCTATCCGTTCGAGGGCAGGCTGGCGCACCAGACGCTCGGCATGCTGCTCACCCGCCGCCTCGATAGGGCGGGAGCCAAGCCGCTCGGCTTCGTCGCCACCGACTATGCGCTTGCCATATGGTCGCTGGCCGATATGGGCCATATGTTCAGGGCGAAGAAACCGTCGCTGGCTGCGCTATTCGATCAGGACATGCTGGGCGACGACCTCGAAGCCTGGCTCGCCGGCAGTTGGTTGTTGAAGCGCACCTTTCGCAATTGCGCGCTGATCTCGGGATTGATCGAGAAACGCCACCCAGGGCAGGAGAAGAGCGGCCGCCAGGTAACCGTGTCGACGGATCTCATCTACGACGCGCTGCGCAGCCACGAGCCCGACCATATCCTTTTGCAGGCGACGCGTGCCGATGCCGCGACCGGTCTCTTGGATGTCAGCAGACTTGCCGAGATGCTCTCGCGCGTCCAAGGTCGAATCATGCATAAGAACCTCGAGCAGATATCGCCGCTCGCCGTGCCGATCATGCTCGAGATCGGCAAAATGCCGGTGCACGGCGAGGCCGATGACACGCTGCTGATGGATGCTGCCACGCTGGTCGAGGAGGCCATGGGGACGAAATGACTGTCGCGCTCGCCATGGCTGCGCCTCTGGCGGATGCGGGCGCTGTCCGTATCGCCGGCGAACGCGCGATCTGCGACCGTCGCGGCGTGCTCTATTTTCCCGAATTCCGGCTTCTGACCGTATCCGACCTGCATCTGGAAAAAGGCTCATCACTGGCCAGGCGCGGCACGCTGGTCCCACCTTACGACACCGGTGCGACTTTGCTCCGGCTGCAGGCGGTGATCGCCGATTATCAGCCTGCGATCGTTATCAGCCTGGGCGACAGTTTTCACGATGGCGGCGGCGCCGCACGTATGCACGCGAGCTTTCGCCAAAGGCTGGAAGGGCTGATGGTCGGGCGCGACTGGTTCTGGGTCGCCGGCAATCATGATCCTGAAGCGCCGGCCGACCTGCCGGGCGAGACCGTGCGCGAGCTGGCCATAGGCTCGCTACTCTTCCGGCACGAGCCTTCGGCGGTGAGAGTGGAAGGCGAGATATCAGGCCACCTGCATCCTTGCGCCCGCATCGTGCAGCAAGGCCGTTCGGTGCGGCGTCGTTGCTTTGCCGGCGATGGCGGCCGCATGATCATGCCGGCTTTCGGCGCCTATACCGGCTCGCTCAACGTGCTCGATCACGCCTATGCCGGGCTGTTCCGCCGTGAAACGCTGATGGCCTATATGCTTGGCACAGAGCGCATTTTCGCGATTTCCCACGCGATGCTCAGGCCGGGCTGAACCTACCTGCCGTAGTACAAAGTAACCGTGTGCTTGGCCTCGGCGAAGAACAGCCAGCGCTCGACCAGCATTCCGGCGAGTTGGGCGATTGCGGCGAGTATCGACAGTGCTGCCGCATAGGGCCACGGCAAGGCGAACGCCGCGACCAGCAGCAACGCGGGCAAAGCAAAGGCCAGCACCTGCGTGATCTGGCGGAGTTTAGCGCTGTGCTTGCGCGCAATGCGAAAACCCATCTCCTTGAGCAGATAGTTTTCCTCGGTATGCGGCCATTCCAGCGACCGCACCGTGCCGCCGGAAAGCCCGGTTGCGGTGTTGGCATTGGTCGGGATCTCCAGCCTGTCATTGTATCGCCAGGTCGCCAGCTTCAAACCCCAGCCGAGCGCGGTCAGCAACAGGGCAGCCGCCAGAAGCATATTCGAGCCTGCGGCAAATCCCTGCAGCAGGGCGTTGAGCAGTACGCTGCCGGTCATCGCCGAAAAGACCAGGTAGGCGGGCAGGGTGAAGCGGCTGTGCCACTGGGCAATCGGCTTCAACGACGCGTAGATCATGCCGGTGGTGCAGACGGTTGCGACCGCGCCGATGGCAGCGAGCAGCCCGGCGACAGCCGCCCAGCCGCTCGTACGGCCGAGGACCACCCAGCCAATACCGAACAGTCCCGCCGGCACGAAGGTGGCGACCGAGGCAACACCTTCGCGCGACAGCCATGAGCTACGCCATTGCGAGAAGGCACGCCAGGCGCGTTCGGGCCGGCCGAGATGGCCGGCCGACGACAGCAGGCCTGTCGAGATCAGGCCAAGCGCCAGCCCCATGCCGGTGAGGCCAAGCCAGAAATCGGGCGGGATAAAGCCCTGTCCGGCGAGCACGCCAAGCAGCGCGAGCAGGCCGTAACCGGCGCCCGTGGCCGTGGTGAAAAAGACGACGGAGAAGGCTGGATGCATGAAGGCACGGGTCAGTTCGAAAGCATGCGGTCGACCCAGCCGAGGAAGCCGCCTTCGGCCCGCACCGCTTCAAGCGCTGGCGCCGGCACCGATGCGGCGCGGGTGGTGTGGGCACGTGGCGGCAGATATTTGTTGGTCGGCTTATAGCCCATTTCCGGCATCAGATCGACACCGCCGCGCTCGGCCACCAGTTGCGAGATAGCGGATGCCGGATCGCCCAGATCGCCAAAATGCCGCGCGCTGGTCGGGCAAGCAGCGACGCAGGCCGGCACGCGATCTTCTTCCGCCAGATTGTCGTTGTAGATGCGGTCGACGCACAACGTGCATTTCTTCATCACGCCGACATCGGTGTCGAATTCGCGCGCTCCGTAGGGACAGGCCCAGCTGCACAGTTTGCAGCCGATGCATTTATCCTCGTCGACCAGCACGATGCCATCCGACGCCCGCTTGTAGGAGGCGCCGGTCGGGCAGACCGTGACGCACGCCGGCGTCTCGCAGTGCAGGCAGGAGCGTGGGAAATTGACCGTGCGCCCACCCATCTCGGTCATGTGCTCATAACTGTGCACGCGGTTGAACCAGACGCCGTCGACATTGCCGCCATAGGGGTCGATGTCGGTTAGCGGCGCCATATGGCCGCCGGTGTTCCATTCTTTGCAGGCGGTAACGCAGGCCTGGCAGCCGACGCAGGTGTCGAGGTCAATGACAAGGCCGAGCTTTTTGTCGGTGTGGGTGGGAAGGCAAGTCATTTGGCAGCTTCTCTTTCCCGGCGGAATTCGGCGCCGAAACTAAGCTTATCGGGCGAGAGCTCAGAGTCCGGCAGCTGGCGGAACCGCTCGAACTGCGGTTCGGTGAAGCCCGCTTCCTCGGGCGCGCATTTGACGATGCGCACGCGCAGGTCGAACCATGCGGCCTGGCCCGTTACCGGGTCGGAATTCGAATAGCGTTTGCCGTTGGCATCGGCGGAGGTCTGGTCGCCGATGATGTGGTTGAGCAGGAAGCCGCGATTGGATTCGGCCGCGTCGTCCTTGAGCCCCCAGCTGCCGCGTCGTTTGCCGATCGCGTTCCAGGTCCACACCGTATTGGCGTTGACGCCGTCGACCAGCTTGATCTGTCCTTTGACCTTGCCGTTGATGCTCTCGATCCACACCCAGTCGTCATCGACAAGCCCGAGGCTGGCGGCGGTCCGATCGTGCACGAACAGCCGGTTCTGGCTGGTGATCTGCCTTAGCCAGGCATTCTGCCCGCCCCAGGAATGGTACATGTGCATCGGCCGCTGCGTCAGCGCGTGCAGCGGATAGGCTTGGCTGTCGACCGCAGCCTCTTCGAAGGGCGCATACCAGAATGGCAGCGGATCCATATAGGTCTCGATGCGGCTGCGCTCCGCCTCCGGCGGCAGCACCCGGCCATGGCCGCGCGCCGCAAGGCGGAAGCGCTGCATCGGCTCCGAATAGAGTTGGAACACGATCGGCTCGGCTTTCGGGATGAAGCCCATGTTCTCGGCGAAGTCGAGATAGGAGCGGTTGGCCATCTTGTAGTAGCGCTGATCGGCGGCGAAGTCCTGGTGCCAGAAGCCGCCATTGTCGATGTAGCGCTGCAACTGGTCGGGATTGACGTCGCCCTTGCCGACCGAGGTCCCGTCCTCGCCGCGCCAGCCGGCGAGCGGACCGACACCTGGCGTGCGCTCGTGATTGACGATGTAGTCGGCATAGTCGCGGTATTTGGCGGAGCCGTCGTCGTCAACGAAGCCGGGCAGGCTGAGCCGCGCGCCGAGTTCGATCAGCACCGTCTGGAACGGCCTGACGTCGCGGTCCGGCTCGACGACGGGATGGCGGATGGCGTCGCCCGGACCGTCGGCATGGCTGATAGGCCGGTCGAGCAGACTGATACAGTCATGACGCTCGAGATAGGTCGTGTCCGGCAGCACCAGATCGGCAAAAGGCAGGGTCTCGGAATAATAGGCGTCGGAATAGATGATGAACGGGATCTTGTACTCGCCCGACGCATCGATATCGGTCAGCATTGCCATCGTCTCGACGGTGTTCATCGACGAGTTCCAAGCCATGTTGGACATGTACATGAACAGAGTGTCGATTGTGTAGGGATCGCCGGCCCAGGCGTTGCGGATAACCGTGTGCATGAGCCCGTGTGCGGCCAGCGGCGCATCCCAGGAGTAGGCCTTGTCGATACGAATGGGCTTGCCGGCTTCATCGATCAGCAGGTCCCCCGGCCCGCAGACGAAGCCGAGCGGCATGCCCTCGAGCGGCGTCATCGGCTTCACATTCTTGCCGGCTGGCTTGGGACCCGGCGGCGCGGACCGCGGATAGGGAGGCTTGAAGCGGAAGCCGCCCGGCACGTCCACCGTGCCGAGAAGCACCTGAAGCAGATGAATGGCCCGGCAAGAGTGAAAACCGTTCGAATGGGCCGAGATGCCGCGCATCGCATGCATCGACACCGGGCGGCCCTTGATGGTCTCGTGCCGGCGGCCAGCCCAGTCCGTCCAGGCCACCGGCAATTCGATTTGCTGTTCGAAGGCGACATGGGCGAGTTCTGCGGCAATGCGTCGGATGGTGTCGGCGGAGATGCCGCACCGGTCAGCGACGGCGTCCGGTGAATAGGTCTCGTCCAGATAACGGTCGACGACGAGTTGGAAGACCGGCACGCAGCGGCGGCCGTCGACGAGAAAGCTGCCGGTCAATGCGGGCTTCGCGTCGGCATCGCTGGCATTGACAGGCATCTTCGCCACCCTGTCCCAAGCCAGCGGATTGCCGTCGCCATTGCGCATGAACAGCCCGTCATCGACAGCTCCAGGCTCCTGAACGACCAGGATGTGGGCATTGGTGTAGCGCAAGAGGTACTCGAGATCGATGCGGCCAGCCTTCAACAATTCATGGATGAGGGCGAATACGAACAGGCCGTCGGTGCCGGGCCGGATGCCGATCCAGTCGTCGGCAATTGCATTATAGCCGGTGCGGCAGGGATTGATTGAAACCACCTTGGCGCCGCGCGCCTTGAGCTTGCCGAGGCCGATCTTGATCGGATTGGAATCATGGTCTTCGGCAACCCCGAACAGCATGAAATATTTGGTGTTGTCCCAGTCGGGCTCGCCGAACTCCCAGAACGAACCGCCAATCGTGTAGAGGCCGCCGGCCGCCATATTGACCGAGCAGAAGCCGCCATGGGCGGCAAAATTCGGCGTGCCGAACTGGCTCGCCCACCAGCCGGTCAGCGATTGCGACTGGTCGCGCCCGGTGAAGAAGGCAAGTTTCTTCGGATCGGTTCGGCGGATGTTCGAAAGCCGTTCTGTCGCGATCGACAAGGCTTCCTCCCACTCGATTTCGCGGAACTCACCCGAGCCGCGCGGGCCGGTGCGCAGTAGCGGCTTCTTCAGCCGGGCCGGGCTGTAATGCTGCATGATGCCGGCGCTGCCCTTGCCGCACAGCACACCGCGGTTGACCGGGTGATCCTTGTTGCCGTTGATGTAGCGGACCTTGCCGTCCTTGATATGGACGTCGATGCCGCAGCGGCAGGCGCACATGTAGCAAGTCGTCTTGGCGATGCTGTCGGAGACATCGGGCGACGTATCGACGCCGTCGCCTTCAGCGGGCGCGCGCGTATCGGCAAGCGGCCGTTGTGATGGTGCCGAATTGGCTCCGCGCAGCAGGTTGTTGGTCATGATCCGGTGATGCTCTTGCGCTCCGCGACCTTGGCTCTCGTCTTCGGGCCGGGGCCGCGCATGTAATGCTCTTCCGGCCGATAGCGTTCACCCAAGAGCCGCCGCCGCAGGCTGCGGGTCCAGTGCGCAAACACGGATTTGAACCGCCCCACCAATTCTACCCTCGACTGCTCTGGCGCGACTTTTTTCCAATTTCGGGTCAAAATTTAGAACAAAGCGACCGATCCGTCTAACAACTTGCTCTTGTAATTCCAATCGGATTTGCTTCTTAGTGTCGGAATGACCCTGGACCAGTTGCGGATCTTCGTCGCCGTCGCCGAACGGGCGCACATGACCAAAGCGGCCGAGTTGCTGGGCATCTCACAGTCGGCCGCATCCGCCGCCATCCGCTCGCTCGAACAGCAGCACGGCGTCCAGTTGTTCAACCGAGTGGGCCGCAATATCGAGCTCGCCGAGACCGGACGCCGATTCTTGCCCGAGGCCAAGGCGGTCCTCGAGCGGACTGCGGCCGCCCACAATGTGCTGGAGCATGTCGCGCAGACGATATCAGGCAGTCTCTCGATCGCTGCCAGCCAGACCATCGCCAGTTATTGGCTGCCGCGCCGGCTCGCCTCTTTCCACGAAGCCTATCCTGCCGTCAGGCTGAGCGTGAGCATTGGCAACACCAGGCAGGTCGAGACCAATGTACTTGATGGCGCAGCCGATTTTGGCCTGGTCGAGGGGCGCACCGAATCCGACATTTTGCGCCGTGCCAAGCTCGATATCGATCGCATGATGCTGGTCGTGGCGCGCTCGCACCCTGAGATCGCAGAAGTTTCGCCTGGACATCCCGACCTTGGCGGGCTTCGCTGGATCATTCGCGAAGGCGGGTCGGGGACGCGCGAGGCGCTGGAGGACCTTGCCCGACGCGACGGGATTTCGTTCGCGGACCTGCAGATATTCCTGGTATTGCCGAGCAATGAGGCTATTCGCCAGGCGGTCGAGGCCGGCGCCGGCGCCAGCATCATTTCGGAACTCGTCGTCGCGCGCGCGGTCGCCGAAGGCAGTCTGCGTTCCGTGCCGATCGATCTGCCGAAGCGCGAATTTGCCATGATCACGCATCGCGACCGGCAGCCAAGCCTGGCCCAGATGGCGCTCAAGGCGCATCTTGGCGGCAAAGCTGAGAGAGCCGCGCCGCTTTAAGCCGATCAGCCGAACTTCCGCTGCGCGTCGAGCGCCAGCCCAAGCCCGACCGAGCCGAACACATCGCCTTCGATTACCGACGCCTGCGGCACCAGCGCCAGGATCTGCTGCCTAGCCAGCGGGATCGCGGTCGATCCGCCGGTCAAGAACACCGCGGTGATATCCGAGGCCTTCACCTGTGCGTCGCGGATGGTCTGCTCGACCGTAGCCGCAACACGCTCAATGTCCCTGGCTATGGTGGCTTCGAGACTCTTGCGCGTGATTTCTGCCGTGAACCTCACCTCCGGCAGCGCGACCTCGACATCGGCCGACGATCGGTCCGTCAGCTCGATCTTGGCCTTTTCGACCAGCGCCGCCAGGGCGTGGCCGTAACGATGCTCGACGATGTGGATGAAGCGGTCGACCAGGTCTGCGCGCTCTGCCTCATAGCGGATCTGGCGCAGATGCGTCATCGCCCTTGCGTTATAGACCAGGTTGATGCGCTGCCACGTCGCCAGGTCGATGAAGTAGCTCGCCGGCAGATTACGTTTGCCATCCTTGGTCGGTGAGAGATGGCCGAGCTGCGGCATCACATGGGCGATGCTCAACAGCCGGTCGAAGTCGGTGCCGCCGATGTGGATGCCGCGGCTGGCCAGGATGTCGTCCTTGCGGTCAAGCGAGCGGGCGCGCTCGGGCGAGACCCGCACGATTGAGAAGTCGGACGTGCCGCCGCCCATGTCGACGATCAGCGCCAGTTCCTCGCACGTCACCTTCTGTTCGTAATCGAGTGCCGCCGCGATCGGCTCGAACTGGAAGGCGATATGTTTGAAGCCGTGGGCACGAGCGGCATTTTCGAGTTCGTGCTCCGCCTTGGCGTCGGCCTCGGCATCGTCGTCGACGAACTGCACGGGCCGTCCCAGCACGACGCTGTCGACCGCGTCATGGGCTTCTTCTTCCAGCTTCTTTTTCAGATGGCCGACGAACAGGCCGACAATCTCCATGAAGCCGACCGAGCGCGCCTTGATGCGCGTCTTTTCGTGGGCAAGCGAGCTGCCGAGCACACTCTTCAGCGAGCGCATCAGGCGGCCTTCGATACTGTCCGTATAGTTGGCAAGGGCGCGTCGCCCGAAATAGGTGCGGTTGTCCTCGAAATTGAAGAATACCGCACTGGGCAGCGTGACCTGGCCGTCTTCCAACGCCACCAGCCGCGGCTGCCCGTTCCTGACCACGCTCACGGTGGAATTCGAAGTGCCGAAGTCGATACCGGCAAATGCTGGTCGCATCGTGCGTTCCTGTAGTTCTGATTTGGGGAGCAGCAGCTCGTATCCGGTCGGGGCCGGGGGTCGCGGTCTAACCCATACCCTCGGAAAGGGAAACCACTTTTACGAGAGTTCAGTCTTTCCTGAACACCAGTCTTCCGAGCCAGCCGGTCAGCATGGCCAGCGATACGGCAAAGACACCGTAGAGGAAGGAATAGTCGTGCGCGACGCGGAAGATCGACTGTTCGAAACCGGACTTGCGGATTTCGAGCTGGGCGGAGCTTTCCTTGATGAACAGGCCGCTCTTGAACAGGAACGCGCGGGCCTTATGGGTGCCGACCGGAACGTTTGGGGCGAGCCTGACGGTGGCGCGGAACAGGTTCTGCGACAGGAACTGCACACCGCCGACATTCTCGCTGTAGAGGCCGGTCGCCGCCTTGCGTTCGCGCAGCGCGGCGGTGAACTCCTCGATTGTCGCCGGGCTGTCCTCCGCGTCGGCCGGCTGCAAATAGAGGTTGGAGGCGCCAAGCGACAGCTGCTTGTAGCTGTTCGGATCGGTGACGTCCTGCAGCGGCCGCGTCGTCGCCACCGAATAGGAGACAGGTACGTTTTTGAAGGTCTCCGACTCCAGATTGACCCAGACGCCGAGCACCCGGTCCTTGCGGCGCACGACGACCGGCCGAGCCGGGCCTTCCAGCACGACGATCACGTCGTAGCGCCCTTGCCGCGCGACAAGCGGATCGGCATTTTCCAGTGAGCCGAAAATGGTCAGGTCGGCGCCGGAAAAGCCGGCGGTAATCGAGACATTGTCGGTGGAAAGGCCGATCTGGATGTTTTCGGTTAGTGGCGCCTGCGCCTTCGCCGGTGGCGCAGCAGCCAGCAGCGACAGCAAGGCGGCGGCCGCGAGCGTCCTTAGGCCGGCCATCAGCTCAGGCCCACGCCGGACAGAGAATAGAGATTGGGCGGCGTGACGAAAAGATCGATGGCAAGCCGGATGGCTACCGCCAGCACGAGCAGCGCCAGCAGCGCCCTGAGTTGCTCGCCCCGCAGCCTCTGACCAGCCTTGGCGCCATATTGCGCGCCGGCGACGCCGCCTGCCATCAACAGGAAGGCGAGCATGACGTCGACCGTCTGGTTGGTAGTGGCGTGGACCAGCGTGGTGTAAGCCGAGGTGAAGATGATCTGGAACAGCGAGGTGCCGATGACAACGTTGGTCGGC
This sequence comes from Mesorhizobium sp. M0018, assembly GCF_040323955.1. NCBI lineage: Bacteria > Pseudomonadati > Pseudomonadota > Alphaproteobacteria > Hyphomicrobiales > Phyllobacteriaceae > Mesorhizobium > Mesorhizobium sp. M0018. The sequence goes on from NZ_JAMYVL010000012.1 coordinate 74,546, forward strand.
ACTTTCAAAAGGTAGATCAGGGCCGGCACCATGATGAAGCCGCCGCCGACGCCCATGATCGAGGACAGGAAGCCAATCGCCGCGCCCAGCCCAAGCACCGGAATGACGCTGACGAAGAGCTTCGAGGCCCTGAACCGCATCTTCAGCGGCAGGCGGTGGATCCAATTATGCTGGCCGGATTTCTTCAACACCGATGCGGCGCCGCTGCGAGTGGCGCGCAGCGCATTGACGCTCTCGACAAGCATCAGTCCGCCGACGGTGCCGAGCAGCACGACGTAGAGCAGCGAGATGAACAGGTCGAGCTGGCCGAGCCGGCGCAGGAGCGCAAAGACATAGATACCACCGGTCGAGCCGACGATGCCGCCGGCTAAAAGCACGCCGCCGAGCTTGAAGTCGAGCGTGCCGCGCTTCATGTGCGACAGGGCGCCGGAGAAGGAGGAAGCGATGACCTGGTTGGCGCCGGTGGCGACCGCGATTGCCGGCGGTATGTTGTAGAAGATCAGCAGCGGCGTAATGAGAAAGCCGCCGCCCACGCCGAACATGCCCGACAGGAAACCCACCGCCGCACCCATGGCCAGCAGCACGAAGATGTTGACGGAAATTTCCGCGATCGGGAGATAGATGCCCACCCGTCAGTCTCGATCAGTTTGCCTCCTGGCGAATGCAACCGTTGCGGGCATTTTGCGTCAGAAGGCTATCTCGTTCTTGCGCCGGCCGGGCCGTGAAGTCAAACTTCGCCGCACCGCCGAAACAAAAAACAACTCAATCAGTTAACAGGCAAATCTGTGGCAAGGGCGTCGCGGAAACGACGCATCCGCCGTTATTTACGCGCAAGCAGCGCCTTGACCAGCTTTTCGTCGATCGCGCCGGTTGCCTTCATATCGTTGTCGGCCTGGAAGGCCATGATCGCGTTCTTGGTTTTTTGGCCCATCATGCCGTCGGGATTGCCGGCCTCGTAGCCGTTCTTGTTGAGAATGCGCTGGATGTTCTGGACCGCTTTTTTCATGTCGATGCCGGCGGTCGTCTGCGGTGTGCCGTCCTGCCACGATTCGGGAACGTCGGCCGAATTGGCGGCTGGATCGAGCGGCTTGGCCTTCCACAGTTCAGCCGCGGCCCGCGCACGCTCCAGCTGCTCGGGCCTCAGCGCCTTGGCGATCTCGTCGCGCTTGGCCGCCGCATCCTTGTCGCCGGTCTTGGCGACGAGTGCGAACCATTTGTAGCTCTCCTCGAGGTTCTGCTTCATGCCGACGCCCTTCGCCGCGAGGATGCCGAGATTGAACTGGCTATCCTTGACACCGAGATCCGCCGCCGCCTGGAACCAGCGCGCTGCCGATTCATTGTCGGTCACGCCATCCGCCGCCATCGCAAACAGCACGGCAAGATTGTGCATCGCGCTGGCATTGCCCTGCGCTGCGGCAAGCTGGTACCAGGTTTTCGCTTTCTTGATGTCGCGTGCGACGCCGATGCCCTTCTCGTAGAAATTGCCGATGCGGTATTCTGCCGGTGCGAAACCGAGTTCGGCAGCTTTCTCATACCATTTAGCCGCCGCCGCCATGTCTTCTTTGACGCCGCGAGACTCGGCGTAGCGCGAGCCGATCTCGAACAGCGCTTTGGCGTCGCCGCCGGCCGCTGCATCGCGCAGGGCGGCCGGACCGGCATCGGCCGGAACGTCGATCTTGGCAACGCCTGCCGCGGCAGCATCCGCCGGCGGCACCGTGCCGGTCGTGTCCTGGGTCGCAGCGGTGGCTATAGCAGGCGCGGCAGCCATTGGCTCGGCGTCGCTGGCCGTCGCCGCTGCCGGCGCGGGCACTGCGGCCGCGGTGTCTTGCGCCGCCAGGTCAGCGGGCGCCGCGGAAGCCGAGGGCGCCGTCGATGTCTCGGCTGCCGGTGTAGCGGGGCCGGTTTGCGCCGCCGTGTCGTCCTTGGTTATCGATGCGGATGGCTCTGCCTGCCTGACGGTGGGCGACGGCGCGCTCTCCTGTGTTGTCGTCTGCGCGTCCGCCTTCGGCTCGCTGGCAACGCTGGCCAAAGCGGTTTCCACCGGCTGTACGGCCACGGCCGGTGCCGCCTCATTGTTGGTGACTTCGACCGGGTCGGAGAAGAAGGCTTTGCCCAGTTGCAGGCCGGCAAGCGCCAGCATGATCGCGATTGCCCCCATCAGGATCGGTTTGCGCCGCGCCTTGAGCAGGTCGCCGATCCTGAGCGCCTTGACCGGGCCTTTCATCGTCGACTGGCGCTTGAGGGCGTCCGCCTCGGCGGCCGCCGCTTGCGCGGCCCGTCTGGCTGCCGCGATGAAGTCCGATTTCGCCGCCTCAGCGCCGCCTTCCCGGGTCGGCTGCCCGCGCTCGTCGCGCACGCGCTTCATGATGGCGCTGAGGTCGGGTGCGCCGGAGCCGGGTTCCAGTGGCCGGTTGGCGAGCTTGGGGTCGAGGGGCTCGTCGAGATCGACGCTCGGTACCTCGGCGCTCTGCGCCGAGCCTGCAAGCGGCGGCATCTCGGCGTCCTTCTTGCCCTTCAAGGCGCGCGCCAGCCCGCCTAACATCGATTTCCTGCCGCCGCCTTGCTCGGTTTTTTCACGCGTCGTGTCTGAACCGAGAGCCGCCAGGGCTGCTGCGGCGGCGGCCTCGGCTGGCGTACGCGGACCTGGCTCGTCGCGCACGAGCGCCGCGGCGCGGCCGTCGAGATCGGCCATGCTGCCCGTCAACGGCAGCGGCTGGTCGAGGTCCATCGACGGTGCGTCCTGCACCGAGATCTTGGATGGCCGGCCGAAACGCTTGCTCAACTCCGCGCTTGCCGGTTCGCCCGTCTCCAATGAACCAAGCCTGTCAACGATCTTGAGCAGCGTATCGTGGATAGCCTCGAACGTTCTCGAATTGCGCTCGTCCGAACGCCGCGTCAGTGCCTCGAGCGTCTTCAGGTCCTGGGCGAGGCCGGTGACGGCCGCCGTGTTGGCGCTTGATCCGGCCAGTGAGCGGACGGCGCTCTCAGCCGCCTCGCGCGCCGCGCCGAGGATGGAATCGCGGGTTCCGGCCAGCGACTTCTCGATTTCGTTGAGACGCGGGCTGATGTCGTCGAATTCCGGCAGCGGCGTGCCGGGCTTGGAAAGATGCGCCGCCAGGCCGGCGACCTGCGCTTCAAGGCTGCGGATCAACGCCGGGTCGATGCTGGCGACCTGTGCCGCGGACGAATCCAGCCGGCTTGAGATGTCTTCGAGCCGGCTCTCCAGGCCACGGATCGCCGCCTCGTTGGCGGGATCTGGAACGCGCGTCTCAATCCGCTTGGCCAGCGCGGTGAAGCGGGCGTCGATGGCATCCATGATGCCGGCGCTATCGACCTGCGGCATGCGCTGGTCTAGCCTGTCGGCGACCTCGTCCAACCGGCGCTCAAGGTCGCGAAACAGCATGTTGCCTTGTTCGATTGCGTCGCCCTGGCGACGTTCCATCATGCTGGACAGCACGTCGAAGCGCTGCTCGAGCCCCTGGAAGATGTAGTCGGCGTCGGGCATGGCAGGTGCGTGGTCGATCTTGTCGGCAATAAGCGCGACTTGCCTGGCAAGGCGCTCCATCGCCTGTTCCGGCAGATTGGCTCGGCCGGCCAGTTCATCCACGCGGCTCGACAATGTGTTGAGACGGTCGATGACCTCCCGACCCGGACGATCCTGCGACACTTCTTCGATTTGCTGGGCCAGTGAATCGATCCGCTTCTCGATGCGTTCGAAGGGCTCGGGGTCGAACGAATTGGCTTGCGCGGCAACCGTCGAGGCGACGATCGCGCGGGAAATCTCGTCGAGCCGCTCGTCGATCTGACTGAATGTGTCGCCGCCGCGATTGTCCTGCTGGCGGGCGAAATGGTCGACCGCTCCGGCAAGCGTGCGGACCTTTTCCTCGAGCGAGCGCAGCGACAGCGATTCCGGCAGATTGCTGACGGCATTGCTGATCTGTTCGAGCCGCTCCGTCAGCGCCGACAGGCCGGGTGCATCGGAACGCTTGCGCTGATCGGCCTCGACGCGATCCTCGAAAGCGTTCCAGCGGCGGTCGAAATCGTCCCAGCGGCGTCCGACCGCCTGCACGCTCTCCTCGCGCGCTAGCGTATCGAGCGCGGCTTTGACCTGCTCAAGCTCGAGCCGCAGCATATTGACGCTTCTGTCGTCGCTTTTTTCGGCCAGTGTCTGGATGGCGCCGGAAAGCCGCTCGAATTCGACGCTGAGTTCGGCGCTGCCTTTGCCGCCGCCATTTGACTGGAAGGCTCGCTCAATATTCTTCCGCAGTACCTCGAACTCGCGTTGCATGCCGGAGGTCATCTGCTGGCGCAACTCTTCGCGCAGGCCGCGCAATTCCCCGGCGATCTTGCCGGCTAGGGCGACGCCGTCCTCCTGGCCGCGCACCCGGTCGATATCGCGGGCGATCGCCTGGTAATTCTGGTCGAAAGCCGCTGCTGGACCTTTCGGCCGCTGCGCGCGTGGATCCTCATACCGGCGCTGCTGGCCATAGGGTTGGGCGCTGGGATAGCGTGGTTCTGCCGCTGGTCGGCGCGGATCGGGGTGGCTTGCCGTCTCCTCGCGCGTCCGCTCCAGCCGCTGCTCCAGAGTTTCCAGGGAGCGGTTGAGCTCTTCAAGCGTCGTGTGCGGCCGGCGTTGCCTGCCGGCGTTGAGTGTATCGAGGTAGGACCGCTTGCTGTTCATCAATGCGCCCGTTTCAGAATTGCTGGCTTTCACCAGGTTCCCAAAGTCCTGCCGGGACGAAGGCGACTGCTTGGCTTGTTGCAGTGGAAGACGAGCTTCCCGGTCTCATCCGCGCTCCGAAAAACCGTGAAAAATTCAGTACAGGATAGACACGGGTAACCGACATGCGCACATTTCGCCCCAACGTGGTAAACAACGCGTTAACCAAGCTTAAGAAGTTGCAACTTTGTCGGCTGGCTGCCGACGGCGCGGGTGTCTTTTTTGGACGCGCAAAAGACGTTGTAGAATTTTGATCAGCCGCATGATCGCTCCCGAAATCGGCAACGACCTTTTAGGTTGTCCGCTGGTGCTGCGGCATAAAGTTGCAAGACCAGAACACTCTTGCGTGCTGAGGCGGCTATCGATATAGAATTGACGTAAACGTAAATGAGCGGATTACGCCGTTTGCGATTTGTTTGTTGAAACCACGAGTGGAAGCACGCCCCCGCTTTCACTCAGGCGACGCAAGGTCGGCGACCGCGACGCCACCAGACGGGGAAAGCCAGTGACCATGAAACTTATTTCGCCCGGCCAAGCCGCGGCCAACACCAACGATATGTCGAGCGAAGCCGGTGAAGAGCTTGTCCGCATCGGCGAAATGGCCAAGAAATACGGAGTGACGCTGCGTACGCTGCGTTTCTATGAGGACAAGGGTCTGCTCAACCCGCAGCGCGACGGCTCGACCCGTCTTTATACACGCCGCGACAGGGCCCGGCTGAAGCTGATCCTGCTTGGCCGCAAGGTCGGGTTCTCGCTGCGTGACGTCAAGCAGATGATGGACCTCTACGATCCGAACGGCTCCAACACCAAGCAATTGCGGCTGGCGCTCGACAAGTCGGAGAAGCAGCTTGCCCGCCTGCAGAAGCAGCGGGCGCTGATCGACGATGCCATCAGCGAACTGAGTGCTTCGATGTCGACCGTCCGGCAAATGCTGATCGAGCGCTCGACGCCGCAGGCCAGTGTGGCGAGCTAAACTAAGCTTTCGATTTGTGACGAATAAGAGCCGCGCGGCTTTCGCTGCGCGGTTTTTCGTCGTTTGCCGTGCTTTGTCGTTTGTCGTCCTGGCGCGCGGGAGAAAATTTACCTCAGCACAGAATTGACGTTTACGCAAACGTCAATATTTGTTATCTCGACCACAACGTTGGTCCGTCTGCCATCCTCATATGCTGGGGCTGATTTCAGGGCCAAGACCGCATGGTGGAGGAAACGCATGCCGATCTACAGAGCGCCGGTCCGGGACACGCTGTTCGTGCTGAACGAAGTGCTGGGATATCAGCGTTATTCCAATCTTCCCGGATTTTCCGACGCGACGCCGGATGTGCTCGAGGCCATCCTTGCCGAGGGCGCGAAGCTCGCCGAAAACGTGATGCAGCCGCTGAACCGCGTTGGCGACGTGGAAGGCTGCATGCGCCATGACGACGGTTCGGTAACGACGCCGAAAGGCTTCAAGGAAGCTTTCGACCAGTATCGCGAAGGCGGCTGGATGGGGCTCGCGGCACCTGTCGAGTTTGGCGGGCAAGGCTTGCCCTACGCGGTGCACACTGCGGTTGCCGAATACATGGTGTCGGCCAATATGTCGCTGATGATGTATGCCGGCCTGACGCAAGGCGCGATCGCTGCGATCATCACCCATGGCACCAAAGAGCAGAAGGCAACATGGTTGCCGAAGCTGGTCGAGGGCGCCTGGACCGGCACCATGAACCTGACCGAGCCACACTGCGGAACCGATCTTGGCTTGCTGCGCACCAAGGCCGTCCCAAATGGCGACGGCACCTACAGGATCTCCGGTCAGAAGATCTTCATCTCTGCCGGCGAGCATGACATGTCGGACAATATCGTCCATCTGGTGCTGGCCCGTATCGAGGGCGCGCCGGATGGCGTGAAGGGCATCTCGCTGTTCATCGTGCCGAAGCTCAAGCTCGATGCCTCAGGCAATCCGGACGAGAAGAACACCGTCTCCTGTGGCTCGATCGAGCAGAAGATGGGTATCCACGGCAACTCGACCTGCGTCATGAATTACGACGACGCTGAAGGCACGCTGCTCGGCGAGGCCAATGGCGGGCTGAAAGCAATGTTCACCATGATGAATGAGGCGCGGCTTGGCGTCGGCCTGCAGGGCCTCTCGCTATCGGAGGTCGCCTATCAGAATGCGGTTTCCTACGCCAAGGACCGTCTGCAGGGCCGCTCGCTGTCAGGACCGAAGGCGCCGGACAGGAAGGCCGATCCGATCATTGTCCATCCGGACATCCGCCGCAGCCTGATGACCATGAAGGCGTTCAACGAGGCCGGGCGCGCGCTGGCGCTGTGGACGGCAATCAAGTCAGACATCGCTCACCGCTCCGGTGACGACAAAGATCGCCAGGTCGCAGACGACTATACCGGCCTGATGACGCCGGTGGTCAAGGGCGTGCTCACCGACAAGGGTTTCGATCACGCGGTAATGGCGCAGCAGGTGTTCGGCGGCCACGGCTATATAGAAGAACACGGCATGAGCCAGTTCGTCCGCGATGCCCGCATAGCCATGATCTATGAGGGTGCCAACGGCATCCAGGCGCTCGATCTCGTCGGCCGCAAGCTGGCCTTGAATGGCGGCCGCGCGGTCCAGGCCTTCTTTAGGGAAGTCGGAGAGTTCTGCGAGGAGAACCGCACCGACGAGACGATGGCGCCCTTCACCAAGGCGCTTAAAAAGGGCCTCAACGATCTGCAGGCGGCGACGATGTGGCTGGTGCAGAACGGCATGGCCAAGCCCGACAATGCCGGTGCCGCCTCGACCGACTACATGCATCTCTTCGGCCTGGTGGCGCTGGGCTATATGTGGGCCCGGATGGCCAGGGTGGCCGCAGCGAAATTGGCTGATGGCGCTGACGGCGCTTCGTCTTTCTACGACAACAAGCTGGTGACGGCGCGCTTCTTCATAGAGCGGATCATGCCGGAGACGTCGGCACATCTTGCCCGCATCTCCAGCGGTGCCGACACATTGATGGCACTGCCGGCGGAAGCGTTCTAGCTTCGGCGTTCCCCTCCCCTCGAGGGGAGGGTGGCCCGAAGGGCCGGGAGGGGTCCTGCGTGCAGTGCGCCGACCTCCATTCTGGTGCATGCCTTGGAGGAAAATGATCGCAATGCCGTGGCACATGGCGCAGGTTGTAAAAGATAAGGTCGAGCAAGTCATCGGCGACCCCACCCGGCCGCTTCGCGGCCACCCTCCCCTCGAGGGGGAGGGGAACGTCGGCGCGAGGGAGAAATCATGACCCACCCCGCCGAAATCCTTGGCCTTCCCAAGCCCGCCTGGGCGGCGGACGAGGTCGGCATGCTTTACGACATGGCGCACCGCTTCATGTCGGAAGAGATCGCGCCGCGTTACGACGAGTTCGAGAAGAACGAAATGGTCGACCGCGAGAGCTGGCTGAAGGCGGGTGCTGCCGGCCTGCTGTGCGCCTCGATGCCGGAGGAATATGGCGGATCGGGCGGCACCTTCGCGCATGAGAGCGCCATTATCGAGGCGATCGGCCATGTCGGCGTCGACGGGTTCGGCATTGGCCTGCACAATTCGATCGTTGCCCCCTATATCCTCCACTACGGCTCGGAGGAGCAGAAGAAGAAGTGGCTGCCGAGGCTGGCGAGCGGCGAGCTGATCGGCGCCATCGCCATGACCGAGCCCGGTGCGGGCTCCGACCTTCAGGGCGTCAAGACGCGCGCCGAAAAGGACGGCAACCAGTACAAGCTCAACGGCTCGAAGACCTTTATCACCAACGGCCAGCTCGCCAATTTCATCATCGTCGTTGCCAAGACCGATCCTGAGAAGGGCGCCAAGGGCATCTCGCTGATCGTCGTCGAGACCGACGAGGTGGAGGGTTTCGAGCGCGGCCGCAACCTCGACAAGATCGGCCTCAAGGCCAACGACACGTCGGAACTGTTCTTCAACGACGTACGTGTGCCGACCTCGAACCTGCTCGGCAACGACGAAGGCCAGGGCTTCGTCCAGTTGATGCAACAATTGCCGCAGGAGCGGCTGCAGATCGGCACCACTGCTATTGCCATGGTCGAGCGGGCGCTGGCGCTTACCATCGACTACGTCAAGGAGCGCAAGGCCTTCGGCAAGGCCATCATCGAATTCCAGAACACCCAGTTCAAGCTTGCCGAATTGAAGACCGAGGCGACCATCGGCCGCGTCTTCTATAATGACTGCGTTGCACGCCACATTAACGGCGGCCTCGACCCGGTGACCGCTTCGATGGCCAAATACTGGCTGTCAGACCTGCAAGGAAAAGTCATCGACGAATGCCTTCAATTGCATGGCGGCTATGGCTACATGAATGAATATCCGATTGCGCGCATGTTTCGCGACGCCCGCGTCCAGCGCATCTACGGGGGCACCAACGAGATCATGAAATTGCTGATCGGGCGCTCGCTCTGAGCGACTTTTCGGCAAACCCAAGGAGCAGGAAAATGGCCGAAGCTTATGTCTATGATGCCGTGCGCACGCCGCGCGGCAGGGGCAAGAAGGATGGCTCTCTGCACGAAGTGCCGGCGGTGCGGCTCGGCGCCAAGGTGCTCGAGGCCATCCGCGACCGCAACGGGCTGGACACCGGCACCGTCGACGACATCATCTTCGGTTGTGTCGATCCGGTTGGCGAGGCGGGTGCGGTCATTCCACGTGCCGCCGCTTTCGAGGCCGGCTACGACACCAAGGCGCCTGGCATGCAGATATCGCGTTTCTGCGCCTCGGGCCTCGACGCCATCAATTTCGGCGCCGCCAAGATCGCGCAGGGCGCCGACGAGGTCGTCATCGCCGGTGGCGTCGAATCGATGTCGCGCGTCGGCATGGGCGCCTCCGGCGGCGCCTGGTTCATGGACCCATCGGTCGGCCTACCCGGCTGGTTCGTGCCGCAAGGAATCTCGGCCGACCTGATCGCCACCAAATACGGCTTTTCGCGCGACGACGTCGATGCCTACGCAGTCGAAAGCCAGAAGCGTGCCGCCAAGGCGTGGGGCGAGGGCCGCTTCAAGAATTCGGTGATCTCGGTCAAGGACCAGAACGGCCTGACCATCCTCGACCATGACGAACATATGCGGCCCTCGACCGACATGCAGTCGCTTGCCGCGCTCAACCCGTCCTTCGTCATGCCCGGCGAAATGGGCGGCTTCGACGCCGTCGCCGTGCAGAAGCATCCCGAGGTGGAACAGGTCAACCACGTCCACCATGCCGGCAATTCCTCCGGCATCGTCGATGGCGCGGCGGCCGTGCTGCTCGGCTCGAAAAAGGCGGGAAAGACGCTCGGCCTCAAGCCGCGCGCACGCATCCGTGCGTTCGCCAACATCGGCTCCGAACCGGTGCTGATGCTGACCGGCCCCGTCGACGTCACCGAGAAGCTGTTGAAGCGGGCGAAGATGAAGCTGTCGGACATCGACCTGTTCGAGCTCAACGAGGCCTTCGCTTCGGTGGTGCTGCGCTACATGCAGGCTTTCGACATTCCGCATGACCGGATCAACGTCAATGGTGGGGCCATCGCCATGGGCCATCCGCTCGGCGCCACCGGTGCGATGATTTTCGGTACGGTGCTGGATGAATTGGAACGCCGCGACCTCAACACCGCGCTGGTGACGCTTTGCATCGGCGCCGGCATGGGCACTGCAACGATCATCGAACGCGTCTGACGGAGAGAGATGATGAGCTACACCAATTTCACCCTCGACATCGACGCCGACGGCATTGCGCTGGTCACCTGGGACATGCCGGACCGTTCGATGAACGTCTTCACCGAGGAGGTGATGCTCGAACTGAATACCATCGTCGACAAAGTGGCGAGCGATGCAGCGATAAAGGGCGCGGTGATCACCTCCGGCAAGGATACGTTCTCGGGCGGCGCCGACATCACCATGCTGCAGAAGATGCTGGCGACCCTCGCCGCCGACAAGGCGAAGGACCCGGAGAAGGCGACCAAGGCCCTGTTCGACAATGCGGGCACCATGAACGGCCTGTTCCGCAAGCTGGAAACGTCGGGAAAGCCATGGGTTTCGGCGATCAACGGCACATGCATGGGTGGCGCGTTCGAATTGTCGCTCGCCTGCCATGGCCGTGTCGCGGCCGATTCAGACAAAGTGAGGATGGCGCTTCCCGAAGTGAAGATCGGCATTTTTCCGGGCGCCGGCGGCACCCAGCGCGTGCCGCGGCTGACCGACCAGCAGCAGGCGCTGCAAATGCTGACGTCCGGCCAGACGCTGTCGCCTCAGAAGGCCAAGTCGATGGGCTTGATCCATGAGATTGCCGAGCCGGACAAGCTGGTCGAAACCGCCAAGGCGATGATCAGGAACGGCTTGAAACCGGTGGCGCCATGGGATGAAAAGGGCTTCAAGCTGCCCGGCGCCCCGATCTATTCGGTGGCCGGTGCCAATCTGTGGCCCCCGGCCATCGCCATTCTGCGCCGCGAGACCTATGGCAATTATCCCGCCGCTGCCGCCATCCTGAAATGCGTTTACGAGGGCTTGTTGGTGCCGTTCGACACCGCCCTGCGGATCGAGCAACGCTATTTCACCGAGATTATGCAGACCAGGGAAGCGGCAGCGATGATCCGTTCGCTGTTCGTGTCGCTCCAGGAACTGAACAAGGGCGCGCGCCGCCCGGCCGGTGTGCCGGAAACGAAGTTCAAGAAGATCGGCGTACTCGGCGCCGGCTTCATGGGCGCTGGCATTGCCTATGTGACGGCCAAGGCCGGCATTCCGGTGGTGCTGCTCGACCGTGACATGGAGTCCGCCGCCAAGGGCAAGGCGCATTCCGAGACCCTTATCTCGGATCAGGTGAAAAAGGGCCGTGCCAAGCCGCAGGACAAGGATCGGTTGCTGTCGCTGATCACGCCGACGGCCGATTACGCGGATCTTGCCGGCTGCGATCTTGTGGTCGAGGCGGTGTTCGAGGACTCGGCCGTCAAGAAGGATGCCACCGAACAGGCCGAGGCTGTGCTCAAGCAGTCGGCGATCTTCGCCTCGAATACGTCGACCATACCGATCACATCGCTGGCCAGGAATTCGGCGCGGCCAAAGAATTTCATCGGCATCCACTTCTTCTCGCCGGTCGACAAGATGATGCTGGTCGAGATCATCCTCGGCAAGAAGACCGGCGACAAGGCGCTGGCCACCGCAATCGACTTCGTCCGCGCCATCAAGAAGACGCCGATCGTTGTCAACGATACGCGCGGTTTTTACGTCAATCGCTGCGTACTGCGCTACATGTCGGAAGCCTACAAGATGCTGATCGAAGGTGTTCCGGCGCCGATGATCGAGAATGCGGCGAAAGCCGCCGGCATGCCGGTCGGTCCTCTGGCGTTGACCGACGAGACCGCGATCGACCTTGCCCAGAAGATCATGAAGCAGACCATGCGCGATCTCGGCGACAAGGCGGTCGATCCGAAGCAGATGGCGCTGATCAACACGATGGTCGACACGCATGGTCGCTTGGGCCGCAAGAACAGCAAGGGCTTCTATGACTATCCGGCAAAACCGGCCAAGAAGAAGCTGTGGCCAGGTCTCAGGGATCTCTACCCGCAGCTGGCGCCGGAGCAGGTTGATTATGAGGAACTGAAGCAGCGGCTGCTGGTCACCATCGCGCTTGAGGCGGTACGGGTGATGGAAGAGGGCATCGTTACCGACCCACGCGAGGCCGATGTCGGCTCGATCCTGGCCTTCGGCTTCGCGCCCTATACAGGCGGTGCACTGTCCTACATCGACGGCATCGGCGCTAAGAAATTCGTCAAAATCGCCAAGCGCCTGCAGAAGAAATACGGCACCGAGTTCAAGGCGCCGAAGCTGCTGCTTGATATGGCCGAGAAGGGCGAGACCTTCTACGAGCGCTTCGATCCCTATACCAGGGACGAGGCCAAGGAGGCGGCCTGACGCCGTCTTCGGCGGTGGACAAGATGGCGGCCAAGGGGTAGAACACGGAAGGTATTTTTTCCTGTTTCGAAGGAGAGCAAGGTGCTCTCGCACGACCGCGTTTGGGCCGCCATCGACGCTCTCGCCGAGCGTTATTCGCTTTCGGCCTCCGGACTGGCCAGGCGCGCAGGCCTCGACTCGACCGCCTTCAACAAATCGAAGCGGCTGTCCTCAGATGGACGGCCGCGCTGGCCGTCGACCGAATCGCTGGCCAAGATCATTGAGGCGACCGGCGCCTCGCTGGACGAATTTGCGGGGCTGGTCGAGGGTCGGGGTAATTCCGGCGCACTACCCGTGCAGAGATCGTCGGTGCCGCTGCTCGGCTTCGCCCAGGCGGGCGCCGGTGGCTTCTTCGACGACGCCGGGTTTCCAGCGGGGCAGGGATGGGATCTGATCGAGCTTCCGGCACGGGCAACCGAGACCTCCTATGCCTTGAAGGTCCAGGGCGATTCCATGCTGCCGCTCTATCGCAATGGCGATGTCCTGATCGTCGAGCCAGGGGCTACCATACGAAAGGGTGATCGCGTCGTCGTCAAGACCAATGCCGGCGAGGTGATGGCCAAGGTGCTTGACCGCCAGACACCGAGGTCGATCGCGCTGGTCTCCCTCAATCCCGATCACCCGGACCGCGACATCCTCATGCGCGATGTCGAATGGGTGGCGCGGATTGTCTGGGCAAGCCAGTAGGCGCGGGGCCGGTGCGTCTGCCTCACCTTGCTTTGGCTGTTCTGGCGATCCCGGCGATGGCCACGGCAATTGTCGCCGGCGGCCGCGCCGTCCAGAGCGAAAGCGGCGGCCCCTGGGAGCAAATCCAGGTCGGCGCCGAAACTCAGCCCGCCGCGCCGGCTACGTCGGCCATCCCGAAACCAGTGCCGGCCAAGCAGGCGGCGCATTCGAGGGCAATCGATCCAGACATCGTGGTGCCGCCGCAGCCCGGTTCCAACGAGCTTGAACGGATAGAGCCGCGCGCCCCGTTGAGCGATCTGGCATTGGCTGGACCGCCCAAGCCGCCAAAAACGAAAATGCCCGACGACTGGAAAGGCACGAAACTATTCCAGCCCGTCGCGTCGGCCGCCGGGGTCATCGAAGCAAAGGGCTATTCGATTGCGGTTTCCGGGATCGACATCGTCAAGCAGGAGGAGACTTGCACCGACGGCGGCGAGTCCTGGAATTGCGGCATTCGGGCGCGAACGGCCTTCCGCGCCTTTCTCCGCAGTCGTGCGGTGGTCTGTGCCGTGCCGCCCGAAGGCGGTCGTGATCTGATCGCCGCCGAGTGCCGGATCGGTAATCAGGATGTCGGTCAATGGCTGGTCGAAAATGGCTGGGCGCGCGCCGCCAAGGGCGGCCCTTACGTAGAAGCCGGCGAGAAGGCGCGTGCAGCAAAAAAAGGCGTCTTCGGGCCGGCGCCGAGCGTTTCAGGCCTGCCGCCGCTCCCGGCTGCTGCGTCGCGATCCGCGCCTGTAGCGCCTAGCTCGATCCTGGAGGAGCAAGACGGCGTCCTCATGCCGCCAGCTGACCAGCCAGCGCCCGCTGAATGAGCTCGCGCGTTTCGGCGATGCCGTAGAGCGCGGCGAAGGAGCCGAAGCGCGGTCCGCGTTCCTGACCTATCAGCACCTGATAGATCATCTGGAAGAAGGCGACGGAGACACCGGGTCCGCCCTCCGGGCTCTGCTTGGAATGATCCTGGTAGCGCTCGATCTTGCGCGCAACATTGAGGGCAGCGTTCTGGATTGCCTCGCTGTCGGCATCAGCCGGCAGCGCGGCGAGCGCTTCCGAAAGCTTGGTCAGCGCCTCGCGCTCGACCGCGTCGGCAGCACGGTACACTTTCGCCGGCTTCACGAAATCGTCGAAATAGCGGATGGCATATTCGGCCAGCCGGTCGAGCTCGGGATGGGTTGTCGGCGTCACACCCGGCGCGTGGCGCGAAATGAAACCCCACAGCACGTCCCTGTTCTGCGCATTCGAGGCGCTGACCAGGTTGAGCAGCAGCGAGAACGGAACCGGCAGGTCGACTGCCGGGGGATTGCCGTCATGCATGTGCCAGACCGGATTGCCCAGCCGCTCCTTCCAGTCCTGCCTCTGATAGGCAGAGAGGAACGTGTAATATTCGTCTACCGCCTTCGGGATGACGTCGAAATAGAGCTTCTTCGCGGTTCGCGGGCGCTGGAACATATAAAGGCTAAGGCTCTCGGTCGGCGCGTAAGTCAGCCACTCGTCGATGGTCAGCCCATTGCCCTTCGACTTCGAGATCTTCTGGCCGTTCTCATCGAGGAACAGCTCGTAATTGAAGCCCTCCGGTGCCGGAGCATCGAGCGCGCGGCAAATCTGCCCGGCGAGCTTGACGGAATCGATCAGATCCTTGCCGGACATCTCGTAATCGACGCCGAGTGCTGCCCACCGCATCGCCCAATCTGGCTTCCATTGCAGCTTGGCATGACCGCCGGTCACCGGCGTCTCGAAGCGCTCGCCGGTGTCCGGGTCGCGCCACACGATGGTGCCGGCGTCGAGCTTGCGCTCGTCGATCGCGACTTGCATGACGATGCCGGTCTTGGGATGGATCGGCAGGAAGGGCGAATAGCTCAGCGCCCGCTCCTCGCGCAGCGACGGCAGCATAATTGCCATCACCTTATCGAAGCGCTCGAGCATCTTGAGCAGCGTCGCGTCGAAGCGGCCGGAAGTATAATAGTCGGTCGAGGAAGCGAATTCGTAATCGAAGCCGAAACGGTCGAGGAAAGTGCGCAGCCGTGCGTTATTGGCGGCGCCGAAGGACGGATACTCATTGGAGAACGGGTCCGGTATCCTGGTCAGCGGCTTGCCGAGATAGGCGCGCAGCATGTCCTTGTTAGGCACATTGTCAGGCACCTTGCGCAATCCGTCCATGTCGTCGGAGAAGCAAAGCAGCCGCGTCTTGACCTTGTCTTCGGTCAGCACGCGGAAGGCGTGGCGCACCATAGATGTGCGCGCCACCTCGCCGAACGTGCCGATGTGCGGCAGGCCGGACGGGCCGTAGCCGGTCTCGAACAGCACCGTTTCCGGGTAGCCGCTGCTCGCGTAGCGGGCGACGATCTTTTTCGCTTCCTCGAATGGCCACGCCTTGCTTTCGGCGGCGGCGGCGAGGACTTCCGGGCTGAGATCGATCGGCTGTTGTTCGGCCATGATGCTATTCCTGCACTTTGCCAGCATCCATGCCGGCAGCCGCATGCTCTAGACCATGATCCCGAAAAGTGGAACCCGGTTTTCGGGCAGGACCGTGATCAGGCAAGAAGATTAAGAGCCCCCGTCCCGATAGTCAGGATGGATCAACTTCCAAGGCGTGATCGGAGCGCCAACGATCGCGGCTGTTTTTCCTTGCGGCGCCGGTCCCTCGTTCCTAACTTCGGGACCATCTCAAGGAGTTGTAAATGCCATTGTCGCCACACGAAGCCATGATCTACCTGATGGTCATCACCTCGGCGTCAGACCGCGACATGACCGACGTCGAACTGGCGCGGATCGGCGACGTCGTTCGATCCTGGCCGGTGTTTGAGGATTTCAACCAGGAGCGGCTGGTCGAGGTCGCCCAGGCCTGCCAGAAAATGCTGCATGAAAAGGATGGGCTGGAGGGCGTCCTGGCGCGCGTCGCCGAGGCGCTGCCCGAACGCCTGCGTGACACCGCCTATGCCGCCGCCTTCGAGGTCGCAGCTGTCGATCTCGAAATACGCCTGGAGGAGGTACGCGTTCTGCAGCTCGTCCGCCGGGAACTCGACCTCGATGCGCTGACGGTCGCCGCCATTGCGCGAGCCGCCAAGGCCCGCCTTCGCACGCTGACCTGAGCCGGCGGCCAAGCTCAGAAAAAACTGACGGGAAAATAGCGCAGATAGAACTCGGCGAACGTGCCTTTCATCGAGATTTCCTGCAGCGCGTAGTCGAAAGCGGCGGCCAGTGCCGGATCGTCGGCCCTGGTGGCGATTGTCATGCCTGAGCCGAGATATTCGGGCGCCAGATAGGGGCCGCCGGCAAAGCGGCAGCAGCCCGCTGCATCCGAACCGCCGAGCCAGAAGGCGAAACGCATGCCGTCGCCGAAGGCGGCATCGATCTTGCCCGCTTTCAGCTCGCCATAAAGCTCCTCCGGCTTTGCGAACGGGACGATTTGGACGTCGCCGAAATAATCGCGCAGCATCCGCTCGTGCGCGGAGCCGGCGATCACGCCGACACGCTTGCTGCGCAGCTTGTCGAACATTGGTTCGGTCAGCGCCTGTGTCTTCAGCATGATGAAGCGTGCCGGAAATTGCAGGTAGGAGCGTGAAAATGCGTATTTCGACCGCGACTCCGGCGTCGCGGCGATGCCGGCAATGATCGCTTCGCCCTCGCCTTTCCCGAGCGCACCTTCGAGCTCGGCCCAGGGCAGCGCCTGGATCTGGCATTTTTCGGCAATGCCGAGCTCGGCGCAGATGGCGCGCGCCAGGTCGACATGGAAGCCCGACAGCCGGCCTGCCCCATCGAGGAAATTGAACGGCGGGAAATCCGTGGTGGTCAGGAATCGCAGCCGCGGCAGCATCGAAAGGTCCGGCTTTGGCAGCCGCTCCTTGGCGTCCCAGAACACCGGCACCTGCGGCTCCGCGGCGAGCGCAGCAACCGCAAGCGATTGCGCTCCGATCAATATCGAGATCAATGAAATGGATATGCGCCGAAACGCCACGCGACGACTCCGTCCGGGTCTTGCCCCGGCTTTCGTACGAAATAACAGGTTTTTGTACGAAAAAAACACAGGTACGACGGTTTTTGGTTTCATCATTGCAATTTAGGGATATTGTTTAGTGAGTTTGCAAGTGACTGCGTGATGCCGGCTGAAGAGGAGCAGTAGGACGCACAGGGGAGGCAGCTTTGCAGTCCGGGGTTGATGGCGTGGTGCGGGTTGATCACTGCCATTGGCGTCAAGAGCGGAAGGCAACATGGGGTAGATGTTGCGATGGGTCATTTCGATCGTACGCTGGAGTTGATAGATCAGTTGCAGCACGCCGGCACAGCCGCCGCCGTCTGCGAAAAGCTGCTGGGGGTAACAAGCGGGTTCGGGCTGACGGCGCTGATGGCCGGGACGGTTCCGCAACCTGGCACACCGAGAAACCAGCAAAAGGACCATGTGCTGCTCTGCGACTGGCCGGCTGAATGGCTTGAGCGCTACGTCGCGCGCAACTACGTCGATCACGACCCCGTCGTCAGCCACATGAAGCAGCTTCAAGCGCCATTCCAGTGGCGGGAAGCATCTCAGGGCATCCGCATCGGCAAGAGCGGCGGCGAGGTGATGGGCGATGCCGGCGAATTCAAGCTGCGCGACGGGTTGGCCTTCCCGCTAATCACGCTCGATGGCCAGATCGTCATGGTGTCGCTAGGCGGCGAGGCTGTCGAATTGTCGAGCGCCGATTTCGGGTTGGTGTCGCTGGTCTCGACTTATGCGATTGGCCGCGCAATGCAGCTCCACACCATGGCGGGCAAAACCATCGATCATGTCGAATTAACGCCGCGTGAGCGCGAATGCCTGCAATGGGCTGCTGTTGGCAAGTCCGAATGGGAGATTTCACAAATTCTCGGCATTTCGGAACACACGTCAGAGAAACACCTTCTTAACGCCAAAAGCAAACTCGGTGCCGTCAACCGGGTCCAGGCCGTCGCGGAAGCGATAAGGCGCGGCTATATTAACTAGGTCGGCCGCGCCGGCCTAGAAATTCTTGCTTGCGTGATCGCGTAATTTTTTTGGGAAAGCACGGCCGTATCTTCCTATTGAAACTAGGAGACGGCAAATGCTTTTTTCCCTCACAACCCAGGAATTGATGGAACGGCCCGACCTCTGGGAGGCAGTTCATCGTTTGCGTTACAGAGTTTTCGTCGAAGAGATGGGATGGACCGATCTGCAGCGCCCTGATGGCCTCGAGATCGATCAATTCGACCACGACGAGGCAGTGCACCAGATCGTCATCCGCAATGGCGAGCTCGCCGGTTATCAGCGGATGTTGCCGACAACCCGGGCCCATCTTCTAACCGATGTGCTGGCGGACCTTTATGAGGGAACCCCACCGTCGGGCCCGAATGTCTATGAACTGACCCGCTATGCGGTTGCGCCGGGATTCCGCGACGGTCGGCGCGGCGTGTCGACGGTCGGCACCGAGCTGATCGCCGGCTTCGTCGAGTGGGGTCTGAAGCGCAACGTCAACCAGGTGATCATCGAATTCGAGCCGATGTGGGTGCTTCGCGCGCTGCAGCTGCATTTCCTGGCAACGCCGCTCGGTTACCAGCGTACCTATGGCAACCAGCAGGTGGTTGCCACACTGCTCACCTTCAACGAGCACACGCTCGACGTGGTGCGTTCGCGCCGCAACCACTTTGCGCCGGTGCTGGCCAGAGGGTACCCGGACATGCTCGGACAGAGACGCGCCTCGTGAGATTGGAGAGAGGCCATGAACGTTCACTCAAAAGCAGAATTCCGCAATCACACGCTGATCGTCACGGTATCGTCGGGTGACGGCCGCCCGGTGCTGGACAGGCGGGCCTATGAAAGCCTGGCCAGGACATTCCACGAAGCCGCTGTCGACGACGACGTCCGCGTAGTGGTCCTGCGCGGCTTGGCCGGGTGCTTCTGCCTCGGTGCCGATTTCTCCGAATTTCTCGACGCCACCAAACATCGGCGACTGATCGCCGCCGTCACCGATATGTTCCGCACGCTGGCGACGTTTCCGAAACCGGTCCTTGCCTGTGTCGACGGCGACGCCGTCGGCGTCGGTTGCACCATCCTGTTCCACTGCGACATGGTGATCGCCTCGAGCAAGAGCACGTTTCGGGTGCCGTTCGTCGATTTCGGCCTGGTGCCGGACGCGGCGACCAGCATTCTGGCGCCGCAGAAGCTCGGCTATGCCGGGGCGTTCCGCTTCTTCTGCCTGGGCGACACGCTCGCCGCCGAAGATGCCAGGGCACTGGGCCTTGTCGGCGAGATCGTGACGGACGGCAGCGTCGAGGAAGCCACGTTGGCAAGAGCCAGGCAACTCGCCAAGAAGCCTGTCGCGGCGCTGCTACAGACGCGCGACCTGCTTAGGGGCGACACCGGCGCGCTCTGCGACCGCATCGATCAGGAGATCTCGCTTTTCCAGCAGGCGCTGCAGGACGACACCACGCTGAAGCGACTGCAGCGGATTGCCCGGCTGGCGGCATGAGAGCCGCGTATCGATGAGGTGAGCTTATTTTTCGAGGAAAGTCGGCCCTTCGCCGATGATCTTCTTGTCCTCCTTGCCGATGACGTCGAGGTCGCGGCCGTCATAGGGAAGCGAAAGGAGAATGCGCTGCATGACGGCCAGCCGCGCGCGCCGTTTGTCGTTCGCCCGCACAATGATCCAGGGCGCGAACTCCTTGTGCGTGCGCTCGACCATCAGGTCGCGCGCTTTGGTGTATTCGTCCCATTTGGTGATGCCGGCGATGTCGATTGGCGAAAACTTCCAGCTCTTCAGCGGGCTCCAGCGGCGGTCGTGGAATCGCTCGAGCTGCGTTTCCCGGCCGATGTTCAGCCAGAATTTGAAGAAATGTATGCCCTCGTTGCGAATCATCCGCTCGAAATGCGGAACCTCGTCCAGAAATTGCTCGTGCTGCTCGGGCGTGCAGAATCCCATCACCGGTTCAACGCCGGCGCGGTTATACCAGGAGCGGTCGAAGGTGACGAATTCGCCCGACGTCGGGAAGTGGTCGACGTAGCGCTGGAAGTACCATTGTCCAAGCTCGGTGGGCGTTGGCTTGGTCAGCGCCACGTTGCGCGCCGTGCGAGGGTTCAGATACTGGCGCAAAACGAAGATCGTGCCGCCCTTGCCGGCAGCGTCGCGCCCCTCGAACAGCGACATTACCCGCTTGCCCGTCGACTGCAGCCACGCCTGCGCCTTGACCAGCTCGATCTGCAGCTTCTCTAGCCTCTCGTCATACTCCTCGCTCTTCATCTTCTTGTCGTAAGGGTAACCGCCGGCAGTGAGCTTGCGGTCCTCGACCCAGTCGGGAAGCGCGGGGGCCTCGATGTCGAACGCCCTCTCCTTGCCGCCGATCATGATCTTCAGCGGCCCCGATGAGGGTGCGGCGGGGCTTTCCTTGGCGTTTTTCATCGAGGCGAACCTTTCCAGCTTCCGGACTCGTGCTATTGGGAGCCTTACTGCATCGGCCCGAAAATCGGAATCGATTTTCGGAAAGAACGATGCAGCAGATAAAGAGGTAGAGCGTCCTTTGTGCGCCCAATTGGACGCACTGCGCTCTAGCGCCGGTCCAGCAAGAAGTTCTTGAAGTGGCCGCAGACGGAGCGCAAATGGCCGACATCGGCACAGAGCGGAGAGGCAGGGCGCAAACCGTCGCCATGCGGCTGTGGAACAGCCGCTGGCTGCTGGCGGCCGGTCTCGTTGCGGTTCTGATGGTCTATGGTTTTGCCGGCATGTCTGGCTATGTGGTGCTGCTGGCTGGCGCCGTGCTGGTTGCCGCTGCGATGCTGCCGGCCGGCATCGCCCGCCAATCGACCGAAAATGCCGCGGCCATCGAGTCGGGCGTGCAACAACTTTCCGGCGAATATCTCGCGGCGGCGGTTGCCGATCCGCTGATCATTTTCGATCGCTCCGCCGCCATCGTCCACGCCAACGCCGCTGCCTTTGCCGCCTTCGGTGGGATTGCCCCCGGCATGTCGCTGTCGCTGAAATTCCGCGCGCCGGAAATGCAGGCCTTGCTGGATAGCATCTTGGCGGGCAACGTCGCTTCGGACAGCGTCGACTACATAGAAAAGCTGCCGGTCGAACGAGCCTATCGGGTGAGCGCGTCTTCAGTCGGCCATGCCACGGATCTCTACGTGCTGGTGTTCAAGGACCAGAGTGAGGCGCGCCGGATCGACAGAATGCGTGCCGACTTCATTGCCAATGCCAGCCACGAGCTGCGCACGCCTCTCGCCTCGATCGCCGGCTTCATCGAGACGCTGCGCGGGCCGGCCCGCAACGACCCCGCGGCGCGCGAGCAGTTCCTGCAGATCATGCAGAACCAGACCAGCCGCATGGCGCGCCTCATCGACGACCTTCTGTCGCTGTCGCGCCTGGAGATGAAGCCCTATCTCAAGCCGGGAACCGAGGTCGACGTGCGCCAGGCCATCGACAGCGTCATCGATTCGCTTGGGCCGCTCGCAAAGGAAAACGGCGTCGTCATCGAGCGTGATTTCGCGGAAGGGCCGCTCGACGTGGCCGGCGATCGGGACGAGCTTTTCCAGGTCTTCGAAAATCTGCTGGAAAACGCCTGCAAATATGGTCAGTCGGGCGGACGTGTCGTGGTGTCGATCATACGCAGCGACAGCGATCCCGAACCGGGCATCGACGTCACCATCAGGGATTTCGGCCCCGGCATCCCCGAAGAGCACATCCCGCGCATCACCGAGCGTTTCTACCGCGTCGACGTCGAGAACAGCCGAACCCAGAAGGGCACCGGCCTTGGCCTGTCCATCGTCAAGCATATCCTGACCCGCCACAACGCCAGACTCTCCATCAGGTCGGAGATCGGCAAGGGTGCGGCGTTCACGGTCCATTTGCCGGCTCGCTAACGTAGTACTATCTCTAGCACATAATGGGCCGTTTCTTTTTTCTGTCATCCGGCTAGCGTATCAGCGGGGATTCGAGGGAACGACTCAACCACGAGATCCCGGGAAGGCATTTCGTCCATGCAGTCCGTGCATATCGTCAGCGCCTATGACGAGGAGCTGAAATATCTGTCGAAGCGCATCGCTGCGATGGGCGGGCATGCCGAGCGCATGGTCGAGCAGGCGGTCGCGGCGCTGGTCAATGCGGATCCGGGGCTTGCCCAGAAAGTCATTCGGGACGACCTAGTTCTGGATGAGGGACAGCGCGAGATCGACGACAAGGCGATCATCATCATCGCCAAACGCCAGCCGATGGCGACGGATCTGCGCGAGATCGTCGGCGCGATCCGCATCTCGGCTGACCTCGAACGGGTAGGCGACCTCGGCAAGAACGTCGCCAAGCGGGTGGTTGCCGTCGCAGACGGGCGCCAGCCGAACAGCCTGTTCCGCGGCCTCGAGGCTTTGGCCAATCTGGCACTGACCCAGCTCAAGGAAGTACTCGACGTCTATGCGTCGCGGTCGGTGGAGAAAATCGGTTTCGTGCGCGACCGCGACGACCAGATCGACGCCATGTACACCTCTCTGTTTCGCGAATTGCTGACCTACATGATGGAAGACCCACGCAACATCACGCCCTGCACACATCTCCTGTTTTGCGCCAAGAACATCGAGCGCATCGGCGACCACGCCACCAACATCGCCGAGACGATCTACTATATCGTCACCGGCGACCAGATGCCGGCCGATCGTCCGAAGGGCGATAAGACGGACAAGATTATTCTTCCCGCAACCCAACCAGCGAAGTGAGTTCTCTCAGCACTGATGCGAATTTCGGATTCGCCACCCGACAGAAAATTGCGCTAAGCTTTCGACGCGCCGACTTCTCAGTTCCGCGATGAAGGCCCCGCCTTCAGGAGGCTGCGATGGGATATGTCCGCGAGTTTGCTCCTGCGCCGCCGATGTCGGGTATAATCGCTTGCGGCGTCTATACGGCTGGGCGGCGCATCGCCGACATTCCGATCGAGGAAGCCGGCGAATGGGCCGGGAAGCCGGGCCACGTGGTCTGGATCGGACTGCTGGAGCCCGACCGCAATTTGTTGCTGCGCGTCCAGGCGCAATTCCATCTGCATGAGCTGGCGATCGAGGACGCCGAGCATCCGCACCAGCGACCGAAGATCGAGCAATATGGTGATGCCCTGTTCATCGTTGCCCGCACGGCGCAGCTGATCGACAGCCGCGTCACCTTCGGCGAGACGCATCTGTTCGTCGGCGCGGGCTACATCGTCAGCGTCAGGCATGGCCCGTCGACCTCCTACGCCGCCGTTCGCCAGCATTGGGAAAGCTGCCCGCATTCCCTTGCCAAGGGCGAGGATTTCGTCCTCTACGCCATTCTCGATTTCATCGTCGACAACTATATGCCGGTGCTTGAGCAGATCGAAAACGAGGTCGAGGCGATCGAGGACAAGGTTCTGCTGAAACCGATGACCGGCTCCGATATCGAACGGCTTTACATGCTGCGCCGCGATCTCTTGCGCCTGCGTAATGCGGCCCTGCCGCTGGTGGAGGTCTGCCGGCGGCTCACCAGCGCCGATCTGCCGCAAATCCACACAGCCATGCACCCGCTGTTTCGCGACGTCACCGACCACATCCGCACTGTCCAGGAAAAGATCGACAGCCTGCGTGAGGTTCTCGCCTTCGCCTTCGAGGCGAGCCTTCTGGTCGGTCAAAGCCAGGAGACGGCGATCTCCAAGAAGCTTGCCTCATGGGCCGCAATCTTGGCCGTGCCGACGGCATTCGCCGGCATTTACGGCATGAATTTCAGCGACATGCCGGAACTGAGGATGGAATATGGCTACCCGGCCGTCCTGGCGGCAATTGCCCTGATCTGCACGTTTCTTTACTGGCGGTTTCGCAAGAATGGGTGGCTATGAAGTGGGTGAATGATCAATAGTGAATAGGGCTAGGCAAGAGCCTTGCTTTCTTACTCCAAGCTCAGCCCGCCACCATTCACCATTCACCATTCACCTGCTCCGCCGCCGCTCCGATGCCGGCTGGAACGCCACGCGGGCGTGGTACTTGCAGTAGGGGCCGGTTTCGGCGGCGTCGTTGCCGCAGAAATGGAAGTCTTCCGAAAGCGGATCGCCGTTCGGCCATTTGCAAGTGCGCTCGTTGAGTTCGACAAGTTGCAGATGCCGCGAGATCGGCACGACGACGTTCTCGACCGGGCGGATATAGTGGCGCGCCACCGGTTCGGCATCGAACTGCGCCTTGAGCGCGGTCGCACCGATCGACATCGAGGTGGTGGCATGGCGCGTGGCGCTTGCTGCCCGGGACACCGATTTCTGGATCGTCGATCCCTGCACCGTCTTCTTCTGGCGTGCCGGTGAGGCGGTCGTGCGTCCGCGACCGGACAGTTTCAGCCGGTGCACTTTGCCGATGACCGCATTGCGGCTGACCCCGCCAAGCTGTGCGGCGATCTGGCTGGCGCTGAGGCCCTCCGACCACAATTTTCTGAGAAGTTCGACTCGCTCGTCAGTCCAGTTCATGAGACCGCGCTCCTGCTGAAACGTGCGGCAATCGGAATCCATTCCCGACCCGGCTTCTGCCGGGCAGACACCACATATATCGGGTGATTAGGTCCGCCGCACGAAATCTAGTTATTTCTCTACTACAATTACCTTATGCGCTGACTCGGTGACAAGAGTCCCAAGGCCAACACGAATCGGTTTTTTCGGTTTTCCCCAACTTGCCCGGTCGCTTAGGAGCCGGCGTTATGCTGGGGGGCTTGCCGCGCGACCTTGCGCGACCTTTTCGTTGACTTCACGGCCGAAAAACACGATAAGCCACAAGGGCCGCCGCTTTGGCGGCTTTTTGATTTTTCCGGTTCCGGAGACGCATATAATGAGCGGTTCGGCGCTTTTCGAGACCTTTGTTCGCGCACCCCTGGCTTTCGACCACGGTGAAGGCACCTGGCTGGTCACCGACAAGGGCGAGCGATATCTCGATTTCGCCGGCGGCATCGCCGTGAATTCGTTGGGCTACAGCCATCCGCATCTGGTCGCGGCCCTCACCGAGCAGGCCGCCAAGCTCTGGCACGTCTCTAATCTGTACGAGATTCCGGGACAGAGCCGGCTCGGCGAGCGGCTGGCCGACGCAAGCTTTGCCGACAAGGTGTTCTTCACCAATTCCGGCGCAGAGGCGCTCGAATGCGCCATCAAGACGGCGCGGCGCTACCACTTCGTCAAGGGCCATCCCGAGCGCTACCGCACAATCACCTTCGAAGGCGCCTTCCACGGCCGCACCCTGGCGACCATCGCCGCCGGCGGCCAGTACAAGTATCTGGAAGGTTTCGGCCCCAAGGTCGACGGCTTCGACCAGGTCGGTTTCGACGATGTGGATGCCACCGAGAAGGCGATCACGCCTGAAACCGCGGCGATCCTGATCGAGCCGGTGCAAGGCGAGGGCGGCATCAGGCAAGTGCCGACGCAATCGCTGAAGCGGCTCAGGCAGCTCTGCGATCAGCACGGACTGCTCCTGATTTTCGACGAGGTCCAATGCGGCGTCGGCCGCACCGGAAAGCTGTTCGCGCATGAGTGGGCGGGTGTCACCCCCGACCTCATGGCGGTGGCCAAAGGCATCGGCGGCGGCTTCCCGATGGGTGCCTGCCTCGCCACCGACGAGGCAGCGGTCGGCATGACCGCCGGCGTGCACGGCACCACCTTCGGCGGCAATCCGCTGGCAATGGCGGTCGGCAACGCCGTGCTCGACGTGGTACTGGAAGACGGCTTTCTCGAAGACGTCCAGCGCAAGGCACTGCTGTTGAAGCAGGGGCTCGCTGGCGTCGCCGACGAATTTCCGGATGTTATCGAAAGCATCAGGGGCACCGGCCTGATGCTCGGGCTTAAATGCGCGATGCCCAACACCAAGGTCACGGTGGCACTGCGTGACCAGCATCTCTTGACGGTTCCGGCCGGCGACAACGTTATCCGCCTGCTGCCGCCTCTCACCGTCACCGACGCCGAGATCCGCGAAGCGCTCGAGCGCATTCGTGTCGGCGCCAAGAGCCTGGCAGATGCCATCGTCGCTGCCGCTGCGAAGTAATCCTGGAATTCCTGATGTCCCTTCGCCATTTCACCGATCTTTCCGCCGTTTCCGAAGGCGATCTGCGCTTCATGCTCGACGACGCAGCGGTGCGAAAGGCAAGGCTCAAGGCCGGCGAACGCAGCAAGCCGCTCGAAGGCAAGGTGCTGGCGATGATCTTCGACAAGCCGTCGACGCGCACGCGCGTGTCGTTCGACGTCGGTATGCGGCAATTGGGTGGCGAGACGATCATGCTGACCGGCACCGAGATGCAGCTTGGCCGCTCGGAGACCATTGCCGACACGGCCAAGGTGCTGTCGCGCTACGTCGATGCCATCATGATCCGCACCACCTCGCATGACCGGCTGCTGGAACTGATGGAAAACGCTACGGTCCCCGTCATTAACGGGCTGACCGACGAGACCCATCCCTGCCAGCTGATGGCCGACATCATGACCTTCGAAGAGCACCGCGGTCCGGTGGCCGGTAAAACGATCGCTTGGACCGGCGACGGCAACAACGTGCTGCATTCGCTGCTGGAGGCATCCGCGCGGTTCCATTTCAAGCTGAATGTCGCCGTGCCCGAGGGCAGCGAACCGGCCCAGAAGCATGTCGACTGGTCGAAAGCCAATGGCGGCAAGCTGAAATTCACCCGTTCGCCCGAGGAGGCCGTTCACGAGGCCGACTGCATCGTCACCGACTGCTGGGTGTCGATGGGCCAGGAGCACCGTGCCCGCGGCCACAATGTCTTCCTGCCCTATCAGGTCAATGCGGCACTGATGGCGAAAGCCAAGCCGGATGCGCTGTTCATGCACTGTCTGCCGGCGCATCGCGGTGAGGAGGTTACCGACGAGGTCATCGACGGACCGCATTCGGTGGTGTTCGATGAGGCCGAGAACCGGCTCCATGCCCAGAAGGCAGTCCTGGCCTGGTGCCTGGGCGTTTGATACGAGCCGCGGTGATCCGCGCCGGCCTGATCTGCGCCGCCTTGATCTGGGCCGCCTTGATCCGGGAGTTGGTGGTGCCTATCTCAGGCGCATCACGCAAATCGAGCGCGTCTCGTCGCATGCGCCCCGGAGGGCGGCATCGCCGCGCCCCGGAGCTTTGTCATGTTGGAAACTCATCAATTGGCTGAACATAAACCCAAGCTCGGCGAATTCGGCTACGCCGGCGACGACCATGTCGTGCCGTTCGAGGTCGGCCCACTCGACGTGCGCGGTCGCACCGTCCAGCTCGGGCCGATGCTCGATGCTATTCTCAGCCGTCACGACTATCCCGAGCCGGTCGCCCGGCTCCTGGCTGAAGCCTGTGTGTTGACGGTATTGCTCGGAACTTCGCTGAAGTTCGAGGGCAAGTTCATTCTGCAGACCCGCACCGACGGGCCGGTCGACATGCTGGTCGCGGATTTCTCCACGCCGCACGCGCTGCGCGCTTATGCCCGCTTCGATGCCGACCGGCTGCAGGCTTTGACTTCTGCCGGCGAGACGTCACCGCAGACGCTGCTCGGCAGCGGCGTCCTGGCGCTGACCATCGACCAGGGCGCCCACACACAACGCTACCAGGGCATCGTCCAGCTCGACGGCGTCACACTGGAAGATGCCGCACGCACTTATTTCCGCCAGTCGGAGCAGATTCCGACCGACCTCCGGCTTTCGGTTGCCAAGCTTCTGACGCCGGGCGTCGGCGGTGCTCGCGAGCAATGGCGGGCCGGTGGCCTGCTGGCACAATTCCTGCCGCAATCGGCGGAGCGCATGCGCGTACCCGACCTTCCCGGTGGCGACGGCGATCCGCGTGAGGAGATCCACGACCCGACCGACAATTCCTGGCAGGAGCTGCTGGCGCTGCTTGGTACTATTGAACCGACCGAGCTGATCGATCCGACGATCGGCGCCGAACGGCTGCTTTACCGGCTTTTCCACGAGCATGGCGTCCGTGTGTTCGGCGGGGTGCCGGTCGCCGACCAGTGCTCATGCTCGAGGGACAAGATCCACGGCATCCTTGAAGGCTTTTCCGCCGAGGAGATCAGGGACAGCACCGAGGATGGCAGCATTCACGTCGCCTGCGAATTCTGCTCGAAGCAATATGACTTCGACCCGGCGGAGTTTGCAGCGGCCGGATGACGGCCGTCAATTGACGGTGCGCCGCATTCCCGGCAAGTCGAGCGAGAAGGCGGGGATGGCGACGTCGAACGTCTCGCCCCGCCTGTTGCGCATGGTGTAGTGCCCGACCATGATGCCGGACGGCGTCGAGAGCGGGCATCCAGACGTATACTGATAGCTGTCGCCGGGGTTGAGTCCGGGTTGCTCGCCGACGACCCCGGGGCCGCGCACTTCCTCGACCTTGCCGGTGCCGTCGGTAATGTGCCAGTAGCGCGACAGAAGCTGCACGAACTCATCCGACTGATTGTCGATGGTCACCTGATATCCCCAGACATAGCGGTTTTGCGGAGGGTCGGAGTGATCCTCCAGATAGAACGGCCTGACCTGCACTTCGATGTTGCGGGTGACGGCGCTGTACATAAACTGCTCCAAAGCAATGTAGATGGAACTTTCGACGCTCAGCGCAGTTTGATCAACGATGCGCGTCATCTCCTTGCCCGACTCGAGCGCAGGTGCCGAAAAACAATGTCATTTAAGTGACACATGACAATGATGGTGTGCAGGCTTGTGCCGGGCGACTCAGCGTTCTGTCGAATTGTTGAAAACGGCCGTCATGCGGCCGGCACTTCTGGAGTGACCAGATCTCGATGGAACCGACATTCGCAGCCGCCCTCCTTTCCATAGCCCTCCTTCTTTCAAATCTCGCCAGCATCCTGTTAGCTTCGCTGAAGCTGAAGCGACCAGCCAGGATCGCACCGCCCGCCAACGCGCCGCCGGTATCGATCGTCATCCCGGCACGCGGCGTCGAGCCGTTTGCCGAAGAGACGCTGGAGCGCGCCTTCTCACTCGACTGGCCGCGCTACGAACTCATCTTCTGTGTCGCCCATGCCGACGACCCGGTGGTCAAGCCGATCACCGCAGCAATGGCGCGCTTTCCAGCTATTCGCGCCCGCCTTCTAGTCGGTGACGACCGCATCAGCGGCAATCCAAAACTCAACAATTGCGTGAAGGGTTGGGAGGCGGGGCGTTATCGCTGGGTCATCCTTGCCGATTCCAATGTGCTTATGCCGAGCGACTACGTCCAGCAGCTGATGGCGGCATGGCGGCACGACACCGGCCTCGTCTGCTCGACGCCGATCGGCTCGCGGCCGGACGGCTTCTGGGGGGAGGTCGAATGCGCCTTTCTCAACACGCTGCAGGCACGCTGGCAGTACGCCGGAGAGGCGCTCGGCCTCGGCTTCGCGCAGGGCAAGAGCATGTTGTGGAACAAGCCGATGCTCGACGCCAATGGCGGCATCCGCGCGCTTGCCGCCGAGATCGCCGAGGACGCGGCCGCGACCAAGCTGGTCAACGGGCTCGGACTGCGGGTCAATCTTGTCGCCTCGCCCTTCGAACAGCCGCTCGGCCGGCGCACGCTTGGCGAGATCTGGTCGCGGCAGGCGCGCTGGGCGCGGCTGCGCCGCGTCACCTTCGCGCTGTTCTTCGCCCCCGAGATCCTGATCGGCGCGGCGCCGCCGCTGGTGTTTGCGCTGATCGCGGCGGCTGACGCCGGCGTCAGCCTGCCGGCAACCGCCATCGCCGTGCTGGTCGCGGCCTACCTGCCGGAATGCGCCTTGGCCTCGGCCAAGGGATGGCACCTGTCGCCGCGCACGATCCCGGCGATGATGGCGCGAGACCTGATGCTTCCCGCCATTTGGGCGCGCGGATGGCTGAGCGGCGCCGTCGACTGGCGCGGCAACGTGATGACTATCCAGACAAAGACCGTCGCGGAGCTGGAAGAGACCCCGTCCGGCGCCTGATCGGGCGCGTTCCCGCTCGCCTCTGTTCGGCCAGCCCTTATCCGGCAACTCTCAGTGCCTGCTCGATGTCTTCGAGCAGGTCGTCGGCGTCCTCAAGGCCAACTGACAGCCTGAGCGTTCCCGGTCCGATGCCGAGCTCGGCGCGGGCCTCATCGGTCAAGTTCTTGTGCGTCGTCGTCGCCGGATGGGTGATCAGGCTCTTGGCGTCGCCGAGATTGTTGGAAATGAGCACGACGTCGAGTGCGTTCTGGAAGGCAAAGGCCGCCTGCTTGCCGCCCTTCACATCCATGCAGATCAGCGTCGAGCCACCCGACATCTGCCTCTTGACCACGGCCGCTTGCGGGTGGTCGGCACGGCCGGGATAGATGACACGGGCGATTTGCGGGCGCTCGGCCAGGAAATCCGCGATGCGGCCGGCACTTTCCGTCTGCTGGCGTACGCGTAGCGGCAGCGTCTCCAGGCCCTTCAGCAGCGTCCAGGCATTGAAGGGCGAGAGGCTTGGGCCGGTGTGGCGGAAATAGTCATGCAGGTTCTCGTCGATCCATTTCTTGTCCGACAGAACGATGCCGCCAAGACAGCGCCCCTGGCCGTCAATATGCTTCGTGGCCGAATAGACGACGATGTGGGCGCCGAGCTGCAGGGGTTTCTGCTGCAAGGGCGTGGCGAACACATTGTCGACGATCAGCCTGGCGCCGATCGCATTGGCAAGTGCCGCGACGGCGGCAATGTCGATCACTTCCAGCGTAGGATTGGTCGGGCTTTCCAGGAAGAACAGTTTGGTGTTTGGCTTGACCGCCTTTTCCCAATTGGCGATGTCGGTGCCGTCGACCAGCGTTGCCTCAATGCCGTATTTCGGCGCCAGCGTCTCGACCACCCAGCGGCAGGAGCCGAACAGCGCGCGCGCCGCCACGATATGGTCGCCCGCCTTGGCGCTGCACAGCAGTGCTGCCGTCACCGCCGCCATGCCGGATGCCGTGGCGCGCGCGTCTTCGGCTCCTTCCAGCGCGCACATGCGTTTTTCAAACATGTCGACCGTCGGATTGGCATAGCGCGAATAGATGAAGCCCGGCTCCTCGCCCTTGAAGCGGGCCTCCGCCGCTTGCGCCGTCTCGTAGACATAGCCTTGGGTGAGATACATCGCCTCGGAGGTCTCGCCGAAGCCGGAACGCAGCGTTCCGGCATGCACGAGTGCGGTCTGAGGCTTCCAGTCGCGCTTCTTGGTCATCATTCCATCCAAACACCAAAATTGGTCCAAACAACAAAAAACCGGTCGCGAAAGTCGCAACCGGTCCATATGGCCTTGCGGCCTGACGGTCCTTTAGCGACTTGTTTAACGTGGCTGCAAGCCGACCGGCCAAATCACCACGGGATAACGAGCTTTAGACCCGCGCCACGCTTGCGTCAATTGCCGGCATGATTAAGAGGGTTGTACCAAGCAGGTGCCAAACGCGTCCACGGTCGGACCTGCGACAGAACAAGACCTCGCCCGGCGTTCGAACGGAGCCAGACCCTTGCGGCAGACAGGCATTCTTCCCGATCAGGATATTTCCGCGCTGTTCCAGACGGGCGCGCTGAAATCGCCGCGCACGCTCGATGCCGATCAGATCCAGCCGGCCAGCCTTGACCTCAGGCTCGGCGACAAGGCCTGGCGGGTGCGTGCTTCCTTCTTGCCCGGCCCGGACCACAGGGTTGTCGACAAGCTCGACCGGCTGAAGCTGCACGAGATCAACCTCGCCGAAGGTGCCGTGCTGGAAACCGGCTGCGTCTACATCGTGCCGCTGCTCGAGAGCCTGGCGCTGCCCGCCCATATTTCCGCCTCCGCCAACCCGAAAAGCTCGACCGGACGGCTCGATATCTTCACCCGGGTAATGACCGACCGTGGCCACGAGTTCGACAAGATCGCCGCCGGCTATGAAGGCCCGCTCTATCTGGAGGTCAGCCCGCGCACTTTCCCGATTGTCGTGCGGACCGGCTCGCGGCTGTCGCAGGTCAGGTTCCGCACCGGCAATGCGCTCTTGTCGGAAAACGAGCTGCACGAGTTGCACCACGCCGAAATGTTGGTCGCCACCGAACCACCCAACATCTCAGGCGGCGGCATCGCGCTGTCGATCGACCTCGACGGCGACAAGGATGGGCTTGTCGGCTATCGCGGCAAGCACCACACCGGCCTGGTCGACGTCGACAAGCGCGCCGCGCAGGATGTCGTCGATTTCTGGGAGCCGCTCTACAAGAGCGGTGCCGGCGAGCTGGTGCTCGATCCGGACGAATTCTATATTCTGGTGTCGCGCGAGGCGGTGCATGTGCCGCCGCTCTACGCGGCCGAAATGACGCCCTTCGATCCGCTGGTCGGCGAGTTCCGCGTCCATTATGCCGGTTTCTTCGACCCGGGTTTCGGCCATTCGGCGTCGGGCGGCACCGGCAGCCGGGCGGTGCTCGAGGTACGCAGCCACGAAGTGCCGTTCATCCTCGACCACGGCCAGATCGTCGGACGGCTGGTCTACGAGCACATGCTGAAACGGCCGCAGGCGCTCTACGGCACTGATCTCGGCTCGAATTATCAGGCACAGGGCCTGAAACTGTCCAAGCATTTCCGCGCCGCCCGCTGAGCTTGTTCGCAATTCCGTCAGCCGCGAAACAGATATTCTTTCGCGGCGCCAAGGCAGCCATGAAACTGACCGATAAAGAGCAGTTCTCGCACTGCCAATCGCTTCTTCCCCCAAAATCCTCTGGTTTGCTTCTCGTCGTCAAGTGAGGCGCTTGAGCTGGACTGCAAGGGGAACAACTGCTTGTCGATACATCCCAGCACATGGGCTCTGGCGGAGTCGACACCGCAGGCTCTGCCATTGTCGTTCAGTCTGTCAGCGCGGAGTGCGGACGTCATGCGATCCGCGTTGCGCATCAGAAAGCTCACTTGCGATTTCGAATAGCCGGTGGCCAGAAGCCGGTTAGTCATCGACATCCGGGCCTCGCGATAGGATTTTGCGCTGCATTGTCCGGCGCTGTAAGCCGCTGGGGAGAAATAGGCGAGGAACAGGACTAAACTTACGAACACAGTGCCAATCCGCAGGCCGTTCATTTCTCGCCCCTGAATTATGTCACCAGTTTACAACGCCTTCACCACCACCTTCACCGGCTGCTCGATTTCAAGCGGGTTGCGCAAAGGCAGGCCGAAATCCTGCGCCTCGATTTCGAATACGTCGCCGGCCTCGGTCCTGATGCCGTCGGCGAAGGACAGCGTCGCCGTGCCGAACATGTGCACATGCACGTCGCCCGGCTGGCGGAAGGCCGAGTATTTGAAGTGGTGATGCTCGAGATTGCCAATGGTGTGCGACATGTTCGCCTCGCCCGACAGGAACGGCTTTTCCCAAAGCAGCTTGCCGTCGCGCAGGATGCGTGAAGCGCCGCGGATGTCGGGCGGCAGATCGCCGATCAGGATCTCCGGCCCGAACGAGGCGTTGCGCAGCTTGGAATGGGCGAGGAAGAGGTAGTTCACGCGCTCGGTGACGTGGTCGGAAAACTCGTTCGACAGCGTGAAGCCGACACGGAAGGGGGCGCCGTCGTCGCCGATCACATAGATGCCGGCAATTTCCGGCTCCTCGCCGGCATCCTGAGCGAAGGCCGGCGACATAAGCGCCGCACCGGGCGCCACCGCCATGGTGCCGTTGCCCTTGTAGAACCATTCCGGCTGCACGCCGATCTGGCCCTTCGCCGGCTTGCCGCCCTCAAGCCCCATGCGGAACATCTTCATGGAATCGGTCAGCTGTTCCTCGCCGTCCGTGCTGAGCTTCTTGTGCATGGAATCGCGGGTCGCGGCGGAGCCGAGATGCGTCAGCCCGGTGCCGGTGAGATGGAGATGCGCCGGATCGGGATGGTTGATCGGCGACAGCAGCCGGCCCTTCTTGTAGGCTGCGTCGAGATCGACGGTTTCGCCGAAGCCCTTGCGCTCGATCAGGGCGACAAGCCCGCTGCCGGTACGCGCGGCTTCCATCGCCAGCGAATAGACGCTGCGGGCGCCGTTGATGACGCGGGTCTTGCCGCCGTTGCGGGCAACGACCCGGATCGTCTCGGCGTCGTCGAGGATTTGTGAGATCAGCATGGTAACCCTCTCTGAATTGCGGGCTTGGCGTGCCTTTCTTGGCAAACCCTGCCCAGCGCGGCTCGGACCCTTGTCCGCGCCTCGGTTGAAATTCTTCGTCCGGATTGCGCTCGCGGATCAGGTCCCTCGGGGACTTTTTTGCGCCGCCCGGCAGCGCCGCGATGTGACCCGTATGCCTCCTGGTTGCCTCTCAAGCCTTGTTCTTGTTGTAGACGTCGAAGACGACGGCGCCGAGCAGCACCAGGCCTTTGACCACCTGCTGCCAATCGACATTGACGCCCATGATCGACATGCCGTTGTTCATGACGCCCATGATGAAGCCGCCGACCACCGCGCCGATCACCTGGCCGACGCCGCCCATCGCCGAAGCGCCACCGATGAACACCGCGGCGATGACGTCGAGCTCGCTGCCGAGGCCGGCCGCCGGCACAGCCTGCCCCAGGCGCGCTGCGATAATCAGGCCGCCGAGTGCCGACAGCACGCCCATATTGATGAACACCATCAACGTCAGCCGTTCGGTCTTGATGCCCGATAGCTGGGCTGCCTTGGCATTGCCGCCCATCGCATAGATACGACGGCCGATCGTCATGCGTTTGGTAACGAAGACGAACAACGCGATCAGCACGCCCATCACCATGAGAACGATGGGGAGGCCCCTATAGGTGGCGAATTGGTAAACGAGAAACAGCGCCAGCGCGCTGATCACCAGGGTCTTGACGACGAACAGCGAGAAGGGCTCGGCTTCGTAGCCATGCTTCTCCCGGGTGCGCCGTGCCCTGAGCCCGAAATAGGCATAGGCGAGCACGGCGACGAGGCCGATCACGATCGTCGTCAGGTGCAGCGTCAGGCCGCTGCCGACAATGGTTTTGCCGGCGGCGTTCACGGTTGGCGGTATCAGCGTCAATGGGCCGATCAGGTCCGGAATGAAGCCGGAACTGAGCGCCTTGAAGCCGACGGGAAGCGGCCCTACCGAAGACCCGCCACCCAGCAGCGCCTGGCAGATGCCGCGGAAGATCAGCATGCCCGCCAGCGTGACGATAAAGCTCGGTATTCGGTGATAGGCAATCCAGTAGCCTTGTGCCGCGCCGATCGCACCACCGACGATCAGGCAGATGATCGACACCACCAGCGGATTGCTCAATGGGCCAAGCGGCCAGATGACCATCATCATCGCCGCCAGCGCGCCGATGAAGCCGGCGACGGAGCCGACGCTGAGATCGATGTGGCCCGAAACGATCACCAGAAGCATGCCCAGCGCCATCACGATGATGAAGCTGTTCTGCTGCACGAGATTGCTGAGGTTCACCGGCTTGAACAGCGTTCCGGACGTGGTGAACTGGAAGAACACCATGATTGCGATCAACGCCAGCACCAACCCGTATTCGCGCAGGTTGGTGACCAGCGCCGAGACGGCAATGCGAGGTCCCTGTTGTAGATCCTGGGCAACGCCGGTCTGCGGCCCGGGAGCGCTTTCGGTGCTCATGATGCTTTTCCTTCTCCGCGGACGATGGCGCGCATTATCTTTTCCTGGCTGGCGTCGCTTGCCGCCATTTCGCCGAGGATGCGTCCTTCGTTCATGACGTAGATGCGGTCGGTGATGCCGAGCAGTTCGGGCATTTCCGACGAGATGACGATGATTGCCTTACCCTCGGAGGCGAGACGCGCGATGATCGTATAGATTTCATACTTGGCGCCGACGTCGATACCGCGTGTCGGCTCGTCGAGGATCAGCACTTCCGGATTGGCGAACAGCCATTTCGACAGCACCACCTTCTGCTGATTGCCGCCAGAAAGGTTGCCGGTCATCTGGTAGACGCTCGAGGCGCGGATATTGGTCCTGCCGCGATAATCGTTGGCGACCGAAAGCTCGCGCAAATCGTCGATCACGCCGTGGCGCGACACGCCGGGCAGGTTGGCCAGCGTGATGTTGTGCTTGATGTGGTCGATCAGGTTGAGCCCGTAGGTCTTGCGGTCCTCGGTAACGTAGGCGATGCCGTGTTCCACCGCCTTGCTCACCGAAGAGACGTCGATCGGCTTGCCGTTGAGGAACACCTCGCCGGTGATGCGACGGCCATAGGACCGGCCGAACAGGCTCATGGCAAACTCGGTCCGGCCGGCACCCATCAGCCCGGCAATGCCGACCACTTCGCCCTTGCGGGCGTTGAGGTTGATACCCTTGATGACCTGCCGCTCGGCATGGATGGGGTGGTAGACCGACCAGTTTTTCACTTCGAGAACGGTCTCGCCGATCTTCGGCTCGCGCGGCGGATAGCGGTCGTCGAGCGAACGGCCGACCATCGAGGTAATGATGCGGTCCTCCGAGATGTCCTTCTTGGCCAGCGTCTCGATGGTCCGCCCGTCACGGATGATGGTGACCTTGTCGGCGACCCGGTTCACCTCGTTGAGCTTGTGCGAGATCAGGATCGAAGTGATGCCTTGCCGCTTGAATTCGAGCAGCAGATCGAGCAGCGCCTGGCTGTCCTTTTCGGACAGGCTCGCGGTCGGCTCGTCGAGAATGAGCAACTTCACTTCCTTGCTGAGCGCCTTGGCGATCTCGACCAGCTGCTGCTTGCCGACGCCGATATTGGTGATCAGCGTGTTGGGGTCTTCCTTGAGGCCGACCTTCTTGAGCAGGGCGCTGGTGCGCGCCTCATTGGCATTCCAGTCGATGACGCCGTATCTGGCGTGCTCGTTGCCGAGAAAGATGTTTTCGGCGATCGACAGCATCGGCACCAGCGCAAGCTCCTGGTGGATGATGACGATGCCCTTGCGCTCGCTGTCATGGATGCCTTTGAAATGGCACTCATCGCCGCGATAGATGATCTGGCCGTCATAGGTGCCGGACGGATACACACCCGACAGCACCTTCATCAGCGTCGACTTGCCGGCGCCGTTCTCGCCGACCACGGCATGGATCTCGCCTTCCTCGACCATGAGCTTGACGTTCGACAGCGCCTTGACGCCGGGAAACGTCTTAGTGATGTCGCGCATCTCCAAAATCGTCGATGCCATTGAGAATACCACTCCTGCGAGGTCCGCAAACAATACCGGGCTGGCTCGCCAACGAAAAGGGGCCCTGCCTGCGCAGGACCCCAGGCTTTGTAACCGCGATTACTTCAGCTCTTCGGCCTTGATGTAGCCGGAGTCGACCACCAGGGCCTGATAGTTCGACTTGTCGACGTCGTGCGGTGTCAACAGGATCGAGGGAACGACCTTGACGTCGTTGTTGTAGGTCGTGGTGTCGAGGCCTTCCGGCTTGCCGCCCGAGAGCACCTTGTCGACGAGTTCGACCGTCGCCTTGGCGAGTTCGCGGGTGTCCTTGAACACGGTCGAATACTGTTCGCCGGCGATAATCGCCTTGACCGAAGCGGTCTCGGCGTCCTGTCCGGTGACGATCGGCCATGGCTGATCGGCGGTGCCGTAGCCTACGGCGCGCAGCGAAGCGATGATGCCGCGCGACAGGCCGTCATAGGGCGAGAGCACGCCATCGACGCGGCTGCCGTCCGAGTAGTTGGCGGAGAGCAGATTGTCCATGCGGGCCTGGGCGGTTGCCGCCAGCCAGCGCAGCGTGCCGACCTTGTCCATGCCCATCTGGCCGGACTTCACGACGAGGGTCTTGTCGTCGATCAGCGGCTGAAGAACCGACATGGCGCCGTTATAGAAGAAGAACGCATTGTTGTCGTCCGGCGAACCGCCGAACAACTCGATGTTGAACGGGCCCTTCTTCTCGGGATAACCGAGACCCTTGAGCAGCGATTTGGCCTGGATGACGCCGACGCCGAAATTATCGAAGGTGGTGTAGTAGTCGACATTTGGCGTCTTCTTGATCAGGCGGTCGTAAGCGACGACGACAACGCCGGCGTCATTCGCCTTCTGCAACGCATCGCCCATCGTGGTGCCGTCGATCGAAGCGATGATCAGCGCCTTCGGGCCCTTGGTGATTTCGTTTTCCAGCTGGCTGAGCTGGTTCGGAATGTCGTCCTGCGCGTACTGCAGGTCGACAGTGTAGCCCAGAGCCTCGAGCTGGGACTTGACGGCGTCGCCGTCGTTGATCCAGCGCTGCGAGGTCTTGGTGGGCATCAGCACGCCGATCAGGCCTTCGCCCGCCTGCGCCGGCAGCGTCATGGCCGCGATGCCTAGGGCCGCGACGGCGGCCAGTGTCTTGATAATCTTCACATTAACTCTCCCTGGTTGATGGACGCGTACCCTTGGGTTTCGTGGGCCGCGCAATCGTGCAGGAGCGCCAAACGCGCCGCTGCCGTCAATCGATCTCCGGTATCCTCCCAATCGGCCCCGAGACTCTGGTTTCAATCGATACGAGTTTTCCCTCGTCACCGACCGTCAAGCCTCAGGACGCGCGAAGGGTGTGTCGCTTTGCCATAACTGTCAAATGCGATCTTTGATGGTTGCTATATCGAGACTGATATGGCTTAGGCTACTGACGACGCTGCCGGATCCAGCCAAGGCGCCGGGCGTAAGAGCAGAGAAGAATCATGGCGGCGCTGCGAAATCCTGACGGAATATCAGCCAGTTACGATGAAATTCCGAGTGATGGCGGAACCTTGCTGCGCAGCGGCTTGAGCCTGCGTCACATGCGCATGATCGCAGCCCTCGACGAGCACGGCCGGGTGAGCGCCGCGGCCCAGGTCATGAACATCTCGCAGCCGGCGGCCTCGCGCATGATCGCCGAGATGGAGGCCGTGCTCGACGTCAAGCTCTGCGAAAGGCTGCCGCGCGGCATCACGCTGACACCCTATGGCAAGGCGTTGGCACGGCGCGCGCGATCGATCCTGCTCGAGATGCGTGAGGTCGACCGCGAGATTTTCGAGCTCAAGGCGGGCAAGGGCGGCTCGGTATTCCTGGGCGCGGTGACAGCACCGGCGATCGAGCTGGCGGTGCCGGCGATCCGCGAGATCCGGCGCCTTTATCCGCGCATCGAAATCACCATGCAGGTCGAGACCTCGAACGTCCTGGCGCGCGAGCTGATCGCCTCGCGCCACGATTTCATCATCGCCCGCATCCCCGACGACCTCAATCCGCGGCTGTTCGAAGCGCGCGTTATCGGCGTCGAGAAAGCCTGCCTGATCGTGCGCCGCGGCCACCCGCTGACCAAGGGCAAGGCGGTCCGGTTGGAAGACACCGCCGCCTATGACTGGGTTTTCCAGTCGGGCGGCTCGCCGCTGCGCCAGGCGATGGAAAGCAACTTTTTGAACCGCAACATCGCGCTGCCGGACCGCATCCTCAACACCAGCTCGCTGCTATTGACTCTGGTCATGGTCGCGCAATCCGACGCCATTGCGCCGGTTTCGATCCAGGTCGCGAAGTTCATCCAGAACCCCGAAGGCCTGGCCGGCGCCATCGATGTCGTCCAGACTGAATTCGACATCGAGGTCAGGCCCTACAGCCTGATCACGGTGAAGAACCGCGCGCTGTCACCGGCAGCCAAGATGCTGCACGATTTTATTTTGCGAGAGGTGGGCTGAGGGTTGGAGCGGGTAGCGGGCGCATCCCGCGGCCCGGCCAGACGACCAGACAGGGCCCGCCAGCAGCGGCGCCGATGCACGTCGGCTACTACTGCCTGATGCTCAAAAAAGCCCGCCAGCAGAAGCCAGCGGGCCAAGGGTAGACTTTCCGGTTGGGGTCATTCGAGGCCCCGCCGACCCTCAATGTGAGATATTCCACGAACTGG
Source organism: Mesorhizobium sp. M0018 (assembly GCF_040323955.1). NCBI lineage: Bacteria > Pseudomonadati > Pseudomonadota > Alphaproteobacteria > Hyphomicrobiales > Phyllobacteriaceae > Mesorhizobium > Mesorhizobium sp. M0018. The sequence goes on from NZ_JAMYVL010000012.1 coordinate 114,559, forward strand.
CACATCGGCCAAACAGATGAAAGACGGCCAGCCGGGCTGTAAAACTGCCTATAAATCCGCTGGTTTTCAGCTTGGCCAGAACAAGTGCAATGCACCCGGGGCAAAAGCTGGAGCGGGTAGCGGGAATCGAACCCGCGCGTTCAGCTTGGGAAGCTGACAAGCTACCATTACATCATACCCGCGCTGGTTCCTCCGATATCATGGCCCGGCGCCGATGCGCAATCCGGTTTGAGGGCTCGGCTTGATGCCGGACGACCAACTGCGTATTTCTAGGCATGTGCCCGAATCGCGGCACCCGACTGTGGAGACAGGCTTGTCCGCACTGAACCGCTTTCTCGGCGACACGCCGCTCCGGGTGATCCTGGAGCTGCTTGTGGTGTCGTTCCTCGTCGGGCTGGTCATGAATGCCTTCGGCTGGTCGCCGATGGATGTGCTTTACGGCATCCGCAAATTCTTCACCGACCTGTGGAATATGGGCTTCCACGCCATCGACCGCTTTCTCGGCTACATCCTGCTCGGTGCCGCGATCGTCGTGCCGGCCTTCATCCTGCTCAGGATCGCTAACTACCGGAAGTGAATTTTCAGGCGTAGCCCGCCGCCACCTCGAACAGGATGGCGTGCCGTGCAGCAAGTGCTGCGACATCCGTCGAATAGCCTCCGCCGATAACGCTGCATACCGGTATGCCAAGCGTGCGGAAATGGCGGATCACCATATCGTCGCGGGCGCGCAGCCCGTCATCCGTGAGCGACAACCTGCCGAGCCGGTCCTCGACATGGACATCGACGCCGGCATTGTAGAAGACGAGGCCCCAGCGCCTTCGCGCCGACAGCTCCGGCAGGATGGCGTCCAGCCGCTCCAGATAGGCTGCATCGCCGGCGCCGTCGGGCAGGGCGACGTGCTGGCTTTCCAGATGGACGGTGTCTTCATCGGCGCAACATGGTCGCGCGACATGCGCAACATGATGCTGTTGTCATTCCTGGCGTTCAGCGCCGCGCTGCTGATCCTGGCGCCGGCCTTCGGTAATCACGGCTTGTGGGCGGCGTTGCATGTCTTCCTGCTGGTACGCGGCTTCAGCCTGCTCGCCATATTGCGGCTGCGGGTGCGCACAGCCTTTAACTGATCGCTAAAGCGGTTTCGCCGCCCAGTGATCGAGGCGGCTGTCGCGAAGCTCGCACAGCGACTTCAGCCCTTGATTGTCCATGAAACGGGCCATGCCGGAAAGAATGCGCCCCGGCAGCGCGGGCCCGGCATAGATCATGCCGGTATAGAGCTGGACGAGATCGGCGCCGGCACGGATCTTTTCCAGCGCCGTCTCGGCGGAATCGACGCCGCCGACGCCGATGATAGTAGGATCCGGGCCAAGCAGTTTTCGCATCCTTGCCAGCACGATAGTCGAGCGCTCGAACAAGGGTTTCCCCGAAAGCCCGCCGGTCTCGCCGGCAAGGCCGGCGCTGCTCAGGCCGGCTCGCGCGATCGTTGTGTTGGAGACGATGACGCCGTCCATTTGCTTGTCGCTGATCTCGGCAGCGATGTCCTCAAGCTCGGCCTCGACCAGATCCGGCGCGATCTTGAGGAACACGGGCGGTTTTGCCGGTGCCGCCGCACGCGCGGCCATGACCCGCGACAGGAGCTCGCCAAGCTGTTCGCGCGCCTGCATATTGCGCAGGCCCGGCGTGTTCGGCGAGGAGATATTGATTGTCAGATAGCCGGCGTATCGCGCGAACCGGATCACGCCGCGCTCATAATCACTGACGCGGTCGGCGCTGTCCTTGTTGGCGCCGATGTTGATGCCGATGATGCCGGGGCGGCCTTTTCGGGCGGCAAGACGCTTCTCTGCGGCGGCGTGGCCTTCATTGTTGAAGCCCAGCCGGTTGATCACCGCCCCGTCCGAAGGCAGCCGGAAGATGCGCGGCTTCGGATTGCCCGTCTGCGGCAGCGGCGTGATCGTGCCGACCTCGGCGAAGCCGAAGCCGAGGCCGAGCAGCGCGTCCGGCACTTCGGCATTCTTGTCGTAACCCGCGGCCATGCCGAGCGGGTTCGGGAAATCCAGCCCGCAACGGCTGACCTTTAACCTGTTGTCGTGCGGCGGACGACCGGCGACCGGCAGCCCGCATCTCAGCGCGGCAATCGACAGCCCATGCGCGGTTTCCGGATCGAGCGTAAACAGCAGTTTCTGGCCGATCCGGTCGAACGCGCTCATTCGGCCTCCAGCGCCGGGAATTCATGCCGGCCGTCAGCGCCGAGCGGCAATGCCTGCACCGAAACGACCGCATCGAGGCCGAGCCCGCCATAGAGATGCGGGAACAGGGCGCCGCCGCGCGAGACCTCATATTTCAGCGCATTGCCGAGGCGCGCGCTGTCGACGGCAACCAGCAGCAACCCCGCCTGGCCGGCGAAATGTTTTACTGCCGTTTCCCGAACCTGCCCGGCGGTGGAAAAATGGATGAAGCCGTCGGCGACGTCGATAGGCGCGCCGGTGAAGCGGCCTTCTCTTTCAGCCTCGCGCCACAGCGCCTCGGGAACTATCTTGTAGATGATCTCGGACATGGTTGCGCTATAGTCCGAACCGACCACGCGGGGAAGGGCAGGCCCGTGTTCTTCTCCATTTCAGGTTGGTCCCCATTTCAGGCGCAAACTGTGATAGATTGCGCTGACTGGCTCATGGAGGAAAACATGCGTCTGAAACACGTCTTGATCCCCGCAGCAGTGGTGTCGCTTGTCGCGGCGTCGGCCTTTTCCGAGGAAGCCGATCGCTACCGGTTGGAGAAATCGGCCAATGGCTATGTCCGCATGGATACGCAAACCGGCGCCATGTCGCTCTGCGAGGAACGCTCTGGCCAGCTCGTCTGCAAGACGGCGGCCGACGAACGTGCCGCCCTCCAGGATGAGGTCGACCGGCTGCAAAATTCGGTGAAGGCGCTCGACGAGCGCGTCGCCAAGCTCGAAAATTCGCTTGCCGCGCGTTTCGAATCGACTTTGCCCAGCGAGGAGGATTTCAACAAGACGATGGGCTACATGGAGCGCTTCCTGCGCAGCTTCATGGACATCGTCAAGGACATGGACAAGGACGAAGACGGCGCCAAGCCCAATTCGCAAAAGACCTAGGCAATTCGCAAAAAGACCTGGGGCGGGAATAGCAAGCCGGCCACGCCGAACAGCAGGCGTAGCGTTATGATCGTTCAGATCCTGCAAGGCGGAAAATCGCCAACGGGATTCGGGGAGGGATATCACCGTTGGGCTACACATTCGTCATTGCCGACGATCATCCGCTTTTTCGCGGTGCATTGAGGGAGGCACTCGTGGGCATCGGAGACGTTGCCGCCATTCACGAGGCCGGCGATTTCGAAAGCGCCAAGGCGCTGGTCCTGGCCAATGAGGACGTCGATCTGGTGCTGCTCGATCTCTCGATGCCGGGGGCAAGCGGTCTTTCCGGCCTGATTTCGTTGCGCGGCATCCATCCGGCGGTGCCGATGATGGTGGTCTCGGCGCATGACGATCCGGTGACGATCCGGCGCGCGCTCGATCTCGGCGCCTCCGGCTTCATCTCCAAATCGGCCAGCATGGAGGAGATCCGCAATGCGGTGCAGTCGGTGCTCGCAGGTGATATCGCGGCACCCGCCGGGGTCGATCTCGGCGTCGAGCGCGATCCTGAGATTTCCGATCTGATCAAGCGACTGCAGGCGCTGACCCCACAGCAGACGCGCGTGCTCGGCATGCTGGCTGAGGGACTGCTCAACAAGCAGATCGCCTATGAACTCGGGGTCTCCGAAGCGACGATCAAAGCGCATGTCTCGGCTATCCTGCAGAAGCTCGGGGTCGACAGCCGCACGCAGGCGGTCATCCTTTTGTCCAAAATCGGCAGCGACCCGGTTCAGGCGGCCGGCTGATTCCTATTCGGCCGCCGGCGCCAGCGGCCTGACCCTGGCCATCATCGAGCGCAGCATCGCCGGTTTCAGTGGTTTGCTGATCACCGGCACGTCGAGCCTGCCGGCAGCGCCGCGAACCTCGCTGGAGCGGTCGGCGGTGACCAGCACGGCCGGCAGGTCCTCGCCATGGATCGCACGCAACTGGGCGATCAATTCGAGGCCGGTCCTGTTGTCGAGATGATAGTCGGCAAGCACGATGTCCGGCCGATGCATGCCGGACCTGTCGAGATCCTCCGCGCCGGAAAGCGTGTCGACGCTGCAGCCCCAACCCTCGAGCAGGAGCCGCATGCCGTCGAGGATGCGGGCGTCGTTGTCGATGCAGAGCACATTGAGCCCGGCAAGCGAGGCCGCTGCACGGGCAGGCGGCTTCGCCTCCGCCTCACGCCGCGGTGCCTGCACGGCCGCCACCGGCAGCAACACGGAAAAGCGTGTGCCCTTGCCTGGGTTGGAGAAGATCCGGATTTCGAGGCGCAGGACGCGGGCGATGCGGTCGACAATGGAGAGCCCAAGGCCGAGGCCTTCCGCCTCGCGTGCGCCCTCGTCGAGCCGGGTGAATTCGCGAAACACGGTGTTGAGCTTGTCGCCGGCAATGCCGATGCCGGTGTCGATAACCTGGATCTCGGCCAGTTCGCCGCGCCGCCGCACGCCGACCAGGATGCGGCCATGGCGCGTATATTTAATGGCGTTTGAGACCAGGTTCTGGATCAGCCGGCGCAGCAGATTGCGGTCCGTCATGACGCTGAGCGACGACGGCATGATCGAGAGTTCGAGCTTCTTTTCGGCGGCAAGCGGCCGGAAGTCGTTGCCGATCTGGCGCAGCAGCCCGTCGAGGCCGAAGCTCGTATCGTCCGGCTTCATCGCGCCGGCATCGAGGCGCGAAATGTCGAGCACCGCGCCGAGGATGGTCTCGACCGATTCCAGCGACGATTCGATGTTCATCGCCGCCTTGCCGGCAGGTCCCTTGCCGGTCTTCTCGATCAGCGATGAGCAATAGAGGCGGGCGGCGTTGAGCGGCTGCAGGATGTCGTGGCCGGCGGCAGCGAGGAAGCGGGTCTTGCCGAGATTGGCCTCCTCGGCCAGCATCTGCGCCTGCGCCAGCTCCTCGTTGACGCGGGTGAGTTCCGCAGTGCGGTTCTTCACTCGCTGCTCCAGCGATTCATTGGCGCGCTTCAGCGCCAGATCCTGCTCGACGCGTCCAGAGATGTCGGCGTAGGTGGCGACGATGCCGCCGTCCGGCATCGGATTGGAGCGCAATTCCAGGATGCGCCCGCTGGTCTTCAGCTCCATCTGCCATGGGCTGACGAAGCTGGTCAGGCGGTTGAGCATGGTGACGCGCTGGTCTGCCGGTATGTCACCGCGCTCGGCAAGATGGCGCAGGATACGATCGAGTGAGACGCCGACCTGGCCCATCTCGTCGGGCAGGTCGAACAGCGCCCGGTACTGGCGGTTCCAGCAAATCAACCGGAAATCGCGGTCGAAGACAGTGATGCCCTGTTCCATCTGGTCGAGTGCGATCTGCAGCAGATCGCGATTGTGCTGCAGCGCCTCCGTGGCGTCATCGAGCAGGCGGAAGGCGTCCTTGGATTCGCGGTCGTTGCGTCGCAGCAGCAGCGACAGGATCAGCCGCGCCGAAGAGGAGCCGACGGCACTGGCCAGAAGCTGCTCGGAGAAGCGGATGACATCCATGCTGGCCTGTTCGTTGCCGTGCAGTGAAGTGCCGCTGCTCTTTTCGAACGACTGAAACGACCGCTCGGTGCGTTCGACACCGAGATAGCGCGCGATCGTGTCCTTGAGGTCGTTGACGGTTATGGTGGTGCGGAAGCGGCGCAGGCTCGGCAGCGGGCCCGCCTCGCGCGGGACGAAGATCGATGCCTGGATGCGTTCCAGCGGCACTGAGGCGCGCGACAGCGAGCCGAACACAAAAAACAGCGTATTGATCGACAGGCTCCACAGCACGCCATGGTTCAGCGGCTCGGCGACGGTGCCGAAAAGCGCTTGCGGCCGCAATGCATCGAAGCCGAACAGGCCGTGGACGAGGATGCCGGTATCGGGCGCGACGAGCGAGGGAAGCAGCAGCGTATAGCTCCAGACGACGATGCCGGCGACCATGCCAAGTGCGGCACCCCTTCCGTTGGCGCCGCGCCAGATCAGGCCGCCGATCATTGCCGGCGCGAACTGCGCGATCGCGGCGAACGACATCAGGCCGATCGAGGACAGCCGCGCGCTATTGGTGCTCTCGCGGTAGTAGAGAAAGGCGATGAACAGCATGATGAAGATCGCCGCCCGGCGTACATTGAGGATGAGCGTCGACCAGTCCTCGTTCTCGGATGTCGTGGTCCGCAGCAGCCGGCGCACGAACAGCGGAATGACCAGGTCGTTGGAGATCATGATCGACAGCGCGACGCTTTCGACGATCACCATTGCGGTCGCCGCCGACAGCCCGCCGATGAAGGCGGCCATGGCCAGCACGTCGTGGCCGCTGAACAGCGGCAGCGACAGCACGTAAAGGTCGCTGCTGGTCCTGGGGCCGACCAGTTCCAGGCCGGCCAGCGCGATCGGCAGCACGAACAGGTTGATTGCCACCAGATAGAGCGGAAACACCCATGTCGCGGTGCGCAGCTCGGCCTCGCTGCGGTTCTCGACGATGGTGACATAGAACTGGCGCGGCAGCATCAGGATGGCAAAGCCGCTCAGGCATGTCAGCACCAGCCAGGTGGCGAGCGAGGTGTTGTAGCCCATCGCCTGGCGCACCTGCGTGTTTTCGGCGAGCCGGTCGAACATGTCGCCTGGCCCACCGAAGATCAGGAACATGACCATCAGGCCGATTGCCAGGAAGGCGGCGAGCTTGACCACGGTTTCGACTGCCACCGCCAGCACCAGCCCGTCCTGGTGCTCGGTGGCATCGGCGTGGCGCGTGCCGAACAGCACCGCAAACAGCGCCAGCAGCATGGCAACGACCAGCGAGATGTCGCTGACGAACGGATCGAACGACGGCGGCGAGCCGGTATAGTGCTCGACCATCAGGCTGACCGAGCCCGAGATCGCCTTCAATTGCAGCGCCATATAGGGCACCGCGCCGATGGTCGCGATCAGCGTGGCGATCGCCGCGACAGCAAAACTCTTGCCGTAGCGGGCGCCGAGAAAGTCGGCGATCGAGGTGATCTTCTCGGTTTTGGCCAGCCTGACGATGCGCTGTAGCAGCGGAAAACCGAACACAAACACCAGCACCGGTCCGATATAGATGCCGAGGAACTCGAGGCCGCGCTCGGAGGACAGGCCGACCGAGCCGAAGAAGGTCCAGGAGGTGCAGTAGATGGCGAGACTGAGCGCATAGATGAAGGGCCGGGCGCGGCCAGGCCCGGATGAAGTCGAGCGCCGGTCGCCCAGGCTGGCGATGACGAACAGCAACGTCACGTAGGCGATCGCGATGATGACGATGAACCAGCCCTGCACGGCTCGAACTTCCTCCCTGCGCCGGCTTTTTCATCCGGCCTTGCAGACGCAATCACAGCTTGGCGACCGAGTCCATCGCGGCTTTCGGCGCATTATGGCCGCGGCTTCGCACAATCAAGGCCGGGGAAACACGTCTTTGCGCCTGTCGCAACCGCAGGTTTTTGCTATTCTGCCGGCCGGTCGATGCCGAGGCGTGGACGGCAGCACGGCCGGTCAGGACAAGGAGGGTCGAATGCTGAAAGAATTTCAGGAATTCATTTCAAGGGGCAATGTGATGGACCTGGCCGTCGCCGTCATCATTGGCGCTGCCTTCGGCAAGATCGTCACCTCGCTGGTCGACGACATCATCATGCCGGTCATCGGGGCGATTTTGGGCGGATTGGACTTCAACAACTATTTTCTGCCCTTGTCCTCGGCCGTTAACGCCACATCGCTGGCTGAGGCAAAGAAACAGGGCGCGGTCTTCGCCTATGGCAGCTTCATCACCGTGGCGCTGAATTTTCTCATTCTCGCCTTCATCATCTTCCTGATGGTCAAGGCGGTGAACAATCTGCGCCAGCGGCTGGAGCGCGAGAAACCGGCCGCCCCGGTTGCCCCGCCACCGGCCGACGTCGCGCTGCTCACCGAAATTCGCGATCTCCTCGCCAGAAAATAGCGCCTGCGGCAACTTTCTGGACCAAAACCCCGGTCGCCTGCGGCCGGGGTTTTCTGTTTTCGTCCGCCCTGAAACACGCTAGCAGTCGAGCAAACGAAAACGGACCCATCCATGACCCTGATCGATACTCTGCGCGCCGAAGCGCGGGCGGCGCCTGAAAGCGGCATTGTCGCCGTCATGAACCGTGGCCGCGGCCGCGACAGCATGATCCCGCTCTGGGCCGGCGAGGGCGACCTGCCGACGCCTGCCTTCATCACTGATGCCGCCGCCAAGGCACTCGCCGGCGGTGAAACCTTCTACACCTGGCAGCGGGGCATTCCCGAACTCAGGCAGGCGCTCGCCCGCTACTACACCAGGCATTTCGGCAAGACTTTCGCCAACGAGGAATTCATCGTCACCGGCTCCGGCATGCATGCCATCCAGATGGCCATCGATGCGGTGGCCGGCAAGGGCGACGAACTCGTCTACCTGTCGCCGGCATGGCCGAACTTCGCCGCCGCCGCCGGCATCGCGGGCGCCGTTCCAGTCGCGGTCACGCTCGATCAGTCGGGCAATGGCTGGTCCTGCGATGTCGACAAGATCGCAGCCGCGATCACGCCACGGACCAAGGCGCTGTTCGTCAACACGCCGTCCAACCCGACCGGCTGGACCGCCGACAAGGAGACGCTGCAGGCGATCCTCGATCTTGCCCGCGAAAGGGGCCTGTGGATCGTCGCCGACGAGATTTATTCGCTGTTTCATTACGGCCACGGCCGGGCGGCGTCCTTCATCGACATCATGGCCGATGAGGACCGCATCCTGTTCGTCAATTCCTTCTCCAAGAATTGGGCGATGACCGGCTGGCGCATCGGCTGGATCAAGATTCATCCCGCCTTGCAGCAGGTGTTCGAGAACCTGGTCCAGTATTCGACGTCCGGCGTTGCGCAGTTCATGCAGCGCGGCGCCGTCGTTGCCCTCGATGAGGGCGACGCCTTCATCGTCGAGCAGGTGGAGCGGGCGAGGGCGGCGCGCGACCTGGTGTGCGGCATTCTCGCCGAAACCGGCAGGGCGCGGTTCACCGTGCCGCAGGGCGCATTCTATCTGTTCTTCGCGGTCGACGGCATCACCGATTCCCGCGCCGCGGCCTTCGACATGGTCGACCGCGCCAATGTCGGCCTGGCTCCCGGCACCGCCTTCGGCCCCGGCGGCGAATCCTTTCTCAGGCTATGCTTCCACCGCCGTCTCGACCAGCTCGAGGAAGCCGCGCACCGGCTGGCGAAATGGATGAAGAATATGTGAGCTGCCTCGAAGCCCCGAGTTCAAACTCGCTCCGGCGAGTCAGCTGGCGTGGGTTTCGAGAACCGGAGCGCAGCGGACATTTGGGTCCGTGAGCACCGGAAGCGCAGAAAGCCGCGTCAGATGGCCGCCGGAGTAGAGTTTCAAACGGGCTTCAGCCGCCCGACTTCGGCACCAGCAACGGAATGACGCGGTCGCTCTTGGCGACCGACGGTCGGCCCGCCGAACCGTAGGGAATCCCCAACGCATCCCATGTCTCGACCAGCGCGTCCTGCAGGGACGCAATCAACGCGTCCGAATGGAACGGTGTCGGCGTGATGCGCAGCCGCTCGGTGCCGCGCGGCACTGTCGGGTAGTTGATCGGCTGGATGTAGATGCCGTGCACACCGAGCAGGCGGTCGCTGGCCATCTTGCAGAGCTCGGGATCGCCGACCAGAAGGGGCACGATGTGGGTAGGCGACTCCATCACCGGCAGGCCGGCCGCGGCCAGCACTTGCTTGGTCCGTGTCGCCTGACGCAGCTGCGCATCGCGCTCGGCCTGCGAGCGCTTGAGATGGCGGATCGAGGTGGTTGCCGCGGCAGCGATCGCCGGCGGCAACGCCGTGGTGAAGATGAAGCCCGGCGCATAGGAGCGCACCGCGTCGATCACCGCAGTGTTGCCGGCGATGTAGCCGCCAAGCGTGCCGAACGCCTTGGCCAGTGTGCCCTCGATGATGTCGATGCGGTCGGCCAGCCCTTCGCGCTCGGTGATGCCGCCGCCGCGCGGCCCGTACATGCCGACGGCGTGGACCTCGTCGATGTAGGTCATGGCGTTGTAGCGCTCGGCGAGATCGACGATCTGCTTGATCGGCGCGATGTCGCCGTCCATCGAATAGACGCTCTCGAAGACAATCAGCTTGGCGCGCTCGCGGCCGGCCGTCTGCAGCAGGCTTTCGAGATGCGCGACGTCGTTATGGCGGAAGATCTTCTTCTCGGCGCCCGAGCGCCGCACGCCCTCGATCATCGAAGCGTGGTTGAGCTCGTCCGAGATGATCAGGCAATTGGGAAGCAGCTTTGCAATGGTCGAGATCGACGCCTCGTTGGAAACGAAGCCGGAGGTGAAAACCAGTGCGGCTTCCTTGTCGTGCAGGTCGGCCAGCTCCAGTTCGAGCTCGACCAGCGGGTTGCTGGTGCCGGAAATGTTGCGGGTGCCGCCGGCCCCCGACCCCATCTTGCCTGCCGCCTTCTGGAACGCGGCAATGACGTCGGGATGCTGGCCCATGCCGAGATAGTCGTTGGAGCACCAGACGGTGATTTCCTCGGCGCGGCCATTGGCGCGCCAGATGGCGCGTGGGAATTTCCCGACGATACGCTCAAGGTCGGCGAAGACGCGATAGCGACGCTCCGCATGGAGCTGGTCGATCGCCTCCTCGAAAAACCGCTGATACTTCATGTCGCCTTCCCAGTTTTGCGCGGGATCATAGTCATTGGCCCATTCGTCGTCCACCTGGCCTTTTTGGTCAAAATGCCACGCCCCGAGCCTGTTCCTAACGACCACGGAACGTGGCCTATTCCCTTGATGTGGATCAATCTTGTTTCAGGACAATGCCACGCGCCGATGAGACCGGTTGCCGCAGGTTTTAATGGCCTGGCGGCAGATTTTCCAGTACGGCGACGATTGAGACAGTTCCGATAAATCATGAATAGCGAGGATGCGGATGACGGTTTTGGTGACAGGCGGTGCCGGCTATATCGGTAGCCATATGGTCTGGGAATTGCTGGACACGGGCGACAGCGTCGTCGTCCTCGACCGGCTTTCCACCGGCTTTGAATGGGCGGTTGCCCCGGAAGCAAAGCTCGTCGTCGGCGACGTCGCCGACAGGGAACTGGTCGCCTCGATCATTCGCGACAATAAGGTCGACGCGATCATCCATTTCGCCGGCTCGATCGTGGTCCCCGAATCGGTCGCTGACCCGCTTGCCTATTACGAGAACAACACCTGCAAGACGCGCACCTTGATCGAGACTGCGGTGCGCGAAGGCGTGCCCAATTTTATCTTTTCCTCGACCGCCGCCGTCTATGGCGGCGCCGGCCTGGAGCCGGTGCGCGAGGATGCCCGGCTTGCGCCGGAATCGCCCTATGGCCTGTCCAAGCTGATGAGCGAATGGATGCTGCGCGACGCGGCAATTGCCCATAGGTTGCGCTATACGGCGCTGCGCTATTTCAACGTCGCCGGCGCCGATCCGAAGGGACGCACCGGCCAGTCGACGCCCGGTGCCACGCATCTGATCAAGGTCGCTTGCGAGACGGCGCTCGGCAAGCGCCCCTTCATGCAGGTGTTCGGCACCGACTATCCGACGCCGGACGGCACCTGCATGCGCGACTATATCCACGTCAGCGACCTGGCGGCGGCGCATCGGCTGGCGCTTCAGCGGCTGCGTGCCGGCGGATCGAGCCTGGTCGCCAATTGTGGTTACAGCCACGGCTATTCGGTGCTCGAGGTCATCGACAGCGTCCGCCGCGTCTTCGGCCATGATTTCGACGTACGGATGGGCGATCGCCGCGCCGGCGACGCCGCCGCGGTCGTCGCCAACTCGGAGCTGGCGCGCGGCGAGCTCGGCTGGACCCCGCAGCGCGACAACCTCGACCAGATCGTTGCCGATGCGCTTGCCTGGGAGCGCATCCTGACCAGCAAGAATTCGGCTCTGGGGTGAAGTGGGCTCTCCGCAAAGGTGGGCTCAGCGCGCTGGGGGCGGAATGAAAATCCTGGTGCTTGGGGCCGGCGTCGTCGGTACGGCGGCGGCCTTTTATCTGGCCAGCGACGGCCATGAGGTGACGGTGATCGAGCGCCATCCGGCGGCGGCACGCGGCACCAGCCGGTCGAATGCCGGCCTGGTGTCGCCCGGGGATGCCACCGCCTGGGCCTCGCCCGCCGCGCTGAAGACGTTCCTGCGCGGCCTCTACAACCACGATCTCGGCATCAAGGTGCGGCTGCGCTTCGATCCGTATTTTTTCGCCTGGAGCCTGCGCTTCCTGCGCCAGTGCACGCATAAGCGCATGCGCGCCAACACCGACGTCAAGCTGCGTCTGGCGCTCTATTCGCGCGACTGCATCAACGCCGTCTCCGCCGAAACCGGCATCCGCTATGACGAGCGCAAGAAAGGCATTCTGTATTTCTTCCGCTCGCAGCAGAGCTTTGATACCGGCACCGACAATTATCGTTATCTCGGCGAACACGGCCTGCCGATCGAGATCGTCGGCCGCGACCGGCTGGTCGAGCTCGAGCCCGGCCTTGCCGGCGCCAAGGACAAGATAGCCGGCGGCGTCTATTCGCCGATCGACCAGACCGGCGACTCCAGCCAATTCACGCAGAACCTCGCTGCCTATGCCGCCGAGAAACTCGGCGTCCAATTCCTCTACGGCACCACGGTCGAAGGCCTCGACATCGACGGCGACCGGGTGCGCGCCGTGATGACCTCGGCCGGCCCGGTGGCGGGTGACGCAGTGGTCATTTCCATGGGGCCGGAGAGCGGTCTGCTCGGCCGCCGCTACGGCATCGATCTGCCCGTCTATCCCGTGAAGGGCTATACCGTGACTGTTCCGCTGGAAGATGAAAGCAAGGGGCCGATCATGGGTGGCGCCGACGAGGACCGGCTGATCGGCTATTCCAGGCTGGGAAATCGGCTGCGGATGTCCTCGACGGCGGAGTTCACCGGGTTCGACCGCACGTTCAAGCCACGCGATTTCAACTCGATCCTGAACACCGGCAAGGACCTGTTCCCCGGCGCTTTCGACGAGAGCAAGGCCGAGGTCTGGGCTGGACTTCGCCCGATGATGCCGAACTCCGTGCCGGTCATCGGCCGGGCGCGGTACGACAATCTCTACCTCGACACCGGCCACGGTCATCTCGGCTGGACCATGGCCTGCGGCTCGGGAAAGTTCCTTGCCGACATAGTTGCCGGCCGCAAGCCGGAGATCGATCCGCAAGGATTGCTCTATGCGGGCTAGGCATCTCCGGACATCAGGGCGGCATGAGCTCGGCGGTCAGGCTCGTTCGTCGACCGCCGAACGCCAGGAGCGCACGTAACTTGTCCAGAATGGATCGGCCGACGGTTCGGTCCTTTCGCCTCTGCCTTGCGGTGTCCCCTGGTCCGATGCCAGCAAGGCGGCGCCGATGCTGGTACCAGTCGCAGCCTCGGAGGCAATGACGGCGCGCGCCGCCGCCGCAGCCAGCATGCGGGTGAACAGCCGGTTGCGGGCGAAGGGTCCTTCGACGATGGTTGGACCGTCCGCGCCGATCAGGTCGAGGCAGGTCGCGGTCATCAGCGCCAGGTAGAACGAGATGGTGACAAAGCGCTGGCCGACGCTCATACCGTCCGCGTTAAGCCATGATGCGGTATGATGCGGAAACGGGCCCGAACCCTGTTGGGTCGAGGGCAACAGGGACGTCTTGCGCGCCAGCACCGTGGCAACATCGTCTTCCGTCCAGTTCTCCGATTGGCCCTCGGTCAGCACGGAAAACTCGCGGCCACCCATGAAGCGCGCCGACGGCACGGGATCGCCGAGCGCGTTGACATTGACCAGCGTATCGCAGGCCGGGTCGAGCGCGATCTTGTTGCCGCCAACCGCCATCGACACCACCCAGGTGCCGGTCGAGACCACGGAGAAAGGCGGTCGGTCGGACAGGAGATGTGGCAGCAGCGAGGCGTTGGAATCGTGCAGGCCGCAAAACACCGGCGTTTGCGGGTCGAGCCCGGTCCGTGTCGCAAGCGCGGGCAGGATCGGGCCCAAGCGGTCCTTGGCCTGCCGCACCGGCGCCATTAGCCGGCGCCATTGCAGCCGGTCGACCAGCGACGAAAAATCCGCTTTCCACGGGTTCCACAGATCGGTGTGGCAGCCGAGCGAAGTCACCTCGCTGGCGGCGACGCCGGTCAGGCGCAAGGCCCAGTATTGCGGATACATCAGGATCGCGGCGGTTCTGGCGAAATCCGCCGGAAAGCGCTTCTGCTGCCAGAACAGCTGCGCGCCGAGATTGAGGCCGGCCGGCAGGCGCGGCGTGCCGGTCTCGGAGAACGCCGGACGGATCGTGTCATAGTCCCCGGCAAGGGCATCCGGACCGTCGAATTCGTAGTCGAGCACCGGCAGCGCCAGCTCGCCTGATGCGTCGACCAGCACGGACGTTGCGCCATGGGTGGTGATCGATATCGCATCGATGCGCTGCTCGCAGTCGATCTCGGCCAGGCTGCCAAGGATAAACGCCCATAACCGCTCGACGTCATGGTGCGGGTATGGGCCTTGCCGAACCGGCTCGTTCACCATCCTGCGCAGCGTGACTTCGCTTGCTGCGGCAAGATCGACCAGCGCCACCTTGGCGTTGGTCTTGCCGATATCGATGACGGCGACGTGGCGGGTCATTCCATATGGAACATTGTTTCCAGCGGCACCGCCACCGGCTCGTTGTTCGGCTTGGTCTCCATGATGTCCGCCATCTCGGCCCACCAACGCTGCATCACCGGATGCTTCGGCAATTCGTCCATGCCGTGGTCGTCACGGCGCCACAGCACGCCGAACAAGGTGTTGGTCTCTTCGTCGAGATGGATCGAGTAATCGGAGATACCGGCCTGCTTGAGCAGCGCGACCAGCGACGGCCAGATGTCGTCGTGGCGCTTCTTGTATTCGGCCTTCATGCCCGGATTGAGCTTCATCTTGAACGCGTATTTCTCCGGCATCAGGCAAAGCGCTCCCGCCGTACTCGCCGCCACAGGATCGGCAGCGCGATGACGATGATCAGCAGCAGGCCGATGAAGATCGACATAACAATCCCTGGCACATTGAGCAGGCCGAGGCCGAAGGTCACCAGCCCCATGATGAAGGCCGCGAGCACGACGCCCACTATGCTGCCGGCCCCGCCCAGGATGCTGACGCCACCAAGCACCACCATGGTGATGACTTCCAGCTCGTAGCCCTGCGCGATCGACGGCCGGGTCGAGCCGAGCCGCGATGTGATCAGCACCGAGGCGATGCCCGCCATCAGGCCGGTCAGGCAAAACAGGATGAATTTGATACGGCCGACGCGTACGCCGGAAAACTGCGCCGCGACCGGGTTGTTACCGATGGCAAAGACCCGGCGGCCGAAGCTCGTCCGGTGCAGAAGGAACCAGTAGACGACTGCCGCGACCAGGAAAAGCGTCAGTTCGAACGACACCACCCACCAGACATAGCCCTGGCCGAAGAAGGCGAAGCTCGCGGGATAGCCCTTGTAGGCCTGGTCGCCGAGGATGATGAAGGCAATGCCGCGAAACAGGCTCATCGTGCCGATGGTGACGACGATCGACGGCAAGCCGAGCCTGGTGACGAGCAGTCCGTTGAAGGCGCCGCAGCCGAGCCCGACGACGAGGCCGATTGCCACCAGTTCAGGCATGCCGGCGCCGGCCTGCACCGCCATGCCCATCATTGTTGAAGCCAGCGCGATGATGGCGGCCACCGACAGGTCGATTTCGCCGGAGATGATCAGCAGCGCCATGGCCAGCGCGATCAGCGCCTTTTCCGTGAAGTTGAAGGTCAGGTCCGACAACGACCACGCGTCGAGGAAGTAGGGCGAGGCAAAGCTGTTGACGGCAAAGATGGCAACCGCCACGACGACCAGCAGCGCCTCCCATGAGAAGATCGCCGACGTCAACGGCTTGTCGAGCCGGTCGGGAATGTGGCGTGGGGCAGGGGTGTCGGTCATGCCGCTTCCGCCTTTTTGAGAATGATGCGGCCTTGCCGGCGTTCGCCGCGCGCGTTGAGCACCACGGCCAGGATGATGGCGCTGCCTGAAATCGCCATCTGCCAGAAGGGTGAGATGTTGATCACCGGCAGCGCGTTGGAGATGATGCCGAGGAACAGCGCGCCGAGCACGGCGCCGCCGACCGAACCGATGCCGCCGGCAATCGAAATGCCGCCGATGACGCAGGCGGCGATGATGTTGAGCTCATAGCCGTTGGCGACCTCGACCGAGGCGATGACGTAGCGCGAAATCCACAGATAGCCGCAGAGGCCGCCGATCATCCCCGAGATGCAGAAGACGATGAATTTCGTCCGTCCGACATCGATGCCGGCATAGACCGATGCGGTCGGGTTGACGCCGATGGCATAGATCGAGCGGCCGAGCGCGGTGCGCGTCATCACGAGGAAGAACAGCGCAATAACCAGCAGGGCGATCCACGACAGTACCGGAATGCCGAGGAAAGCCGCGCGCTGCAGGCCGATGAACTCAGCGCTCATCTGGTCGGCGTTGACCCAGGCGCCGCCTGAAATGACGAACGTGGCGCCGCGGTAGATGGTGAGGGTGCCGAGCGTTACCACGATCGAGGGAATGTTCAGCCGCCATACCAGCAGGCCGTTGATGGCGCCGAGCACCAGGCCGACCAGCAGTGCGATGACGATCAGCAGCGGGATCGGGATCGCCGGATGCGCGGCGTTCAGCATTGCCACCACCATGCCGGTGAAGCAGAGATTTGAAGCCATCGACAGGTCGATCGAGCGGGTCAGGATGACGACCATCTGGCCGAGCGCCAGGATCATCAGGATCGACGTGTCGTTGAACACCTGGCGCAGGTTGGCCGGATCGGCAAAACCTGGAAACCGCGTGGAGATCAGCCCGATCAGCACGACGATTGCCGCCAGCAGCCAGACCTCGCGATGTTTGAGAAACGCCTTCATGCCGCGATCCCCGCTGCCGTCCTGACCAAGGTTTCGGCGTCGAGCCCTTTATTGTCGTAGACCGCGGCAATGCGGCCCTCGCGCATAACGACGACGCGGTCCGACATGCCGAGGATTTCCGGCAATTCGGACGACACCATGATCACCGACAGGCCTTGCGCGACGAGCTCGGCCATGAAGCCGTGCACGGCCGCCTTCGAGCCGATGTCGATGCCCTTGGTCGGCTCGTCCAGGATGATCACCTTGGGCGCGGTCGCCAGCCATTTGGCGATGACGATCTTCTGCTGGTTGCCGCCCGACAGCGTGCCGACGTCCTGGCTGAGCGAGGAGGCGCGCAGATCGAGCCGCTCGGTGTAGGAGCGGGCCAGCGCGAACTCTTCGGCCAGCCGCAATATGCCGGACTTGGATGTGCGTTTGAGCGAGGGCAGCGAGACATTCTGGAAGATCGGCAGGCCGATCACCACGCCTTGCTTGCCGCGCTCCTCCGGCACATAGACGATGCCGGCGTCGATCGAATCCGCCGCCGATTTCGGCGCGATTGCCTTACCCTCCAGCGTGATCGTGCCGCCGCTGGTGCGGGTGATGCCTGATATCGCCTGCATCACCTCGCTGCGCCCGGCGCCGACAAGGCCGTAGAAGCCGAGGATTTCGCCCCTGTGCAGCTCGAAGCCTATGTCGTCGAACTCGGTCGGGTGCGACAGGCCGGAGACGGCCAGCACCGGCGCGCCGATCTCGGCCTTGCGCTGCGGAAAGATGTGATCGACCGAGCGGCCGACCATCATGCGCACGATCTGGCTCTGGCCGGCGTCCTTGATCAGGCCTTCGCCGACCATCTCGCCGTCGCGGAACACGGTATAGCGGTCGGCGATGCGGTAGATCTCATCGAATTTGTGGCTGATGAACAGGATCGCCTTGCCGTCGCTCTTGAGGAATTCGATCAGCAGGAAAAGCTCTTCGATCTCCTTCATCGAAAGCGCTGCCGTCGGCTCGTCCATGATGACGATCCGCGCGTCGATGGACATGGCGCGGGCAACCGCGACTAGGTGCTTGTTGGCAATGCCGAGGTCCTTCAGCCTGGCGTCGGCGTCGATATGGCCGGCGCCCATCGTGTCGAGCACCTCGCGGGCATTCTTGCGCATGGTGCGCCAGTCGATGGTTTTGAAACGCGTGCGCGGCGCATGGCCGAGGAAGATGTTTTCGGCCACCGTCAGGTCGTCGAACAGCACGGTTTCCTGGTGGATGGCGGTGATGCCGTGCCCGAACGCGGCGTGGGCGCTGGGCAGTGTGACCGGCTGGCCGTCGATGCTGATCGTGCCAGCATCCGGCTGGTAGATGCCGGTCATGATCTTGACCAGCGTCGACTTGCCGGCGCCGTTTTCGCCGATCAGCGCGGTTACCTGGCCGGGATAGAGCGACAGGCCGACATTGTGCAGCGCCCGCACGCCGGGAAAGCTTTTCGAGATGCCGGACAGCGTCAGGCGCGGTCCGGATGACAAAGGCGCTTCATTTGCCACTTCGTGCTGGGCTGTCGTGTCCATGATCGTATCAAGCCCTGTAGCAAGGTTCGTTTGAACGCGCGGCGGAACCTGAGCCCCGCCGCACCGTTTCGAAGGTCCCAGGATCAATAGATCTTGGAGAACTTTTCGATGTTCGACTTGTCGAACTGGAAGGGCGGAGCCATCGCAGCCGAGTTGGTGTCGTCGAGCGTGACCTTGCCGACGCGGCCGATCGACAGCGTAGCACCGGGCTTGGCCTCTTCCTTCTTCACCGCCAGATCGTGGGCGAGGTAGACGGCGGAGTAGCCGAGGTCGATCGGGTTCCACAGCGCAACCGCCTGGCTGGCGCCATTGTCGATGAACTTTTTGAACTCCGACGGCAGCGCCAGGCCGGTGACGTTGACCTTGCCGATCAGGCCTTCATCGGTCACCACCTGCGCGGCGGCAACGACGCCGACGGTGGTCGGTGCGATGATCGCCTTGAGGTTCGGATAGGACTTCAGCAGGCCCTTGGCTTCGTCCGTGCTCTTGGCCGAGTCGTCGTCGCCATAGACGGTGGCGACGAGCTTGATCTTGGGGAACTTCTCCGGCAGCACCTTCTTGGCCGCGTCGATCCAGGCATTCTGGTTGGTCGCGGTCGAAGAAGCCGACAGGATGGCGACATCGCCGCCTTCCGGCAGGTAGTCGGCGGCCAGCTTGATGATGGTCTCGCCGATCAGGTTGGTATCGGAGGGGTTGAGGTGAAGCTGGCGTCCTTCCGGCGCGACGCCCGAATCCCACGAGATGACGGTAATGCCGCGCTGCATCGCCTTCTTCAGCACTGGCACCAGCGCGTCGGCGTCGTTCGCCGAAATGGCGATGGCATCGACCTTCTGGGCGATCAGCGAATTGACCACTTCGATCTGCGCTTCGGCGGTCGCCTTGGTCGGGCCGGTGTAGATGATGTCGACATCGCCGAGCTCCTTGGCCGCCTCTTCGGCGCCCTTGTTGGCGGCGTCGAAGAAGCCGTTGCCGAGCGACTTCACCACCAGCGCGATCTTGACGTTTTCGGCGTAGGCGGCATTCACGAACATGGCGGCGGAGAACGCCGCCGTAACCATCAGTTTCTTCAGAAAGCTCATCGAATATCCTCCCTTGAGCGTTGCATTCCATCGCCGCTGCGGGCGCGAGTGGTTCTCAGGCCTGCAGCGAAGATTCTTCCTTGTTGGTTGCCGTTGTGCGGGCGATGATCAGCGTCACGCCGGCGGTCTCCAGCATCTTGGCTTCGCGATCCTCGATGGCGTCGTCGGTGATCACCGTGGCGATGCGCGACAGGCCGCACAGGATCAGGCTCGAGCGTTTGCGGAACTTCGAGGAATCGACCAGCACCACCAATTCGTCTGCCTGGTCGATCAGTTTCTGCTCGGCCTGGATCAGCAGCGGGTCGCCTTCCATAAGACCGAGCGGCCCCAGCCCTTGCGCGCCCATGAACATGCGGCGCGCGTAGAAATTGCGCGTCACGTCATTGTCGAACGGCGACAGGATGATGTTCTGCTCGCGGTAGATGGTGCCGCCCGACAGCATCACCGTGTTCTTGGAGTGCCTGAGCAAGTGCTCCGCGATCGGGAAGGAATTGGTGAAGATCGGCATGCGGCGGCCGGTCAGGAAATGCACCATCTGGAAGGTGGTGGTGCCGCCATTGATGATGATCGGCTCGCCGTCCTTGCACAGTTCGACGGCTTCCCGCGCGATTGCCCGCTTCTGCGAAGCGTTGATGGTCTCGTTGACGGAAAAGGGCCGGCCGGCAAGGCCGATGAACTGCGGCGGCGAAAGCGCCTCGGCGCCGCCGCGTACCCGGCGCAGCCGTTTTTGCACATGCAATGCCGCGATGTCGCGCCGGATCGTCGCCTCCGACGACTCCGTCAGGTCGACCATCTCCTGCACCGTCACCACAGGCTTTTCCTGGACGGCGGACAGAATGATCCTGTGGCGCTCTTTCTCGTGCATGGTTCCTCCCTGCCGGAGCATCTAGTCACCCAAAGCGCGCAGTGTCAATCATTTCCGATCAGATAATTTCATTGTGCAATGCAATATGACTGATATTGATCGTTTGTGATTGACAAGGCCGCTGCTTGCGTAGAAATTCGTACAAAAGGGACCCGCGCCGTTTGCGTGTCCCAAAGGGAGGATACCTATGCTCGACAAGCGCTCCGGCACGCGCCTCGCCAATCTTTGGGATGACGCAAAAGCGCAAGCAATGAGCGAGCCCGAACGTCTGGTCTATCGCTCGAATGTTCTTGGCTCCGACAAGCGCGTCACCAATTATGGCGGCGGCAACACCTCCTCCAAGATCTGGCAAAACGATCCGCTCACCGGCGAGAGCGTGGAAGTGCTGTGGGTCAAGGGCTCGGGCGGCGACAGCGCCTCGATCAAGCTCGACGGCTTCGCCACGCTCTACATGGACAAATTGCGGGCGCTGAAAGGTCTCTATCGCGGCCTCGAACATGAAGACGAGATGGTCGGCTATCTGCCCCATTGCACCTTCAACCTCAACCCGCGTGCGGCTTCCATCGACACGCCGCTGCATGCCTTCGTGCCGAAGCCTTTTGTCGACCATATGCATCCCGATGCCATCATCGCCATTGCCGCCGCCAAGGATTCGCAGGCGCTGACCAAGGAGATCTTCGGCGACACGATCGGCTGGCTGCCATGGAAACGTCCGGGCTTCGAGCTCGGCCTGTGGCTGGAGAAATTCTGCCGCGAAAACCCCGAAGCCAAGGGTGTCGTACTGGCCAGTCATGGCCTGTTCAGCTGGGGCGACACACCGAAGGAATGCTACGAGACGACGATCTCGGTGATCAACCAGGCGATCGACTGGTTCGAGCGCAAGAGCCAGGGCAAGCCGATTTTCGGCGGCGAAGTCGTCAAATCCCTCGATGCGCCTGCGCGTCGCGCCGCGGCCGCAAAACTGATGCCGAGGATCCGTGGCCTGATCTCGGAGAACAGCCACAAGCTCGGCCATTTCGACGATTCCCCTGCCGTGCTCGAATTCGTCAATTCCAGGGATTTGCGGCCGCTGGCGGCACTCGGCACGTCCTGCCCGGACCACTTCCTGCGAACCAAGATCCGGCCGCTGGTCATCGAGTTCGACCCCCAAAATCCCGACGTCGATGCCGTCATTGCCCGTCTTGCCGATGATGTGGCGGAGTATCGCGTCGGCTACCGGGCCTATTATGACCGCTGCAAGCACGCGGATTCGCCGCCGGTGCGCGATCCGAACGCCGTCGTCTATCTGATGCCCGGCGTTGGCATGTTCACCTTCGCCGGCGACAAGGCGACGGCGCGCATATCGGGCGAGTTCTACGTCAACGCGATCAACGTCATGCGCGGTGCCTCGACGGTCTCGACCTATGTCGGCCTGCCCGACCAGGAAGCCTTCGACATCGAATACTGGCTGCTCGAAGAGGCAAAGCTGCAGCGCCTGCCGAAACCAAAGGCTCTTGCCGGCCAGATTGCGCTGGTCACCGGCGGCGCCGGCGGCATTGGCCGGGCCACCGCCAACCGGCTGCTGCGCGAGGGCGCGTGCGTCGTGCTGGCCGATATCGACGAAGCAGCCCTTGCCGGCGCCAATGACGAGCTTGCCAAGGCCTATGGCAAGGATTTGGTGCGGCCCGTAGTCATCAACGTCACGTCCGAGGATCAGGTGATCTCCGGCTTTGCCGAAACGGCGGTCGAATTCGGCGGCATCGATATTCTGGTCTCCAATGCCGGCCTGGCCTCCTCGGCGCCGATCGAGGACACCACGCTGACGCTGTGGAACAAGAACATGGACATCCTGTCGACCGGCTATTTCCTGGTTTCGCGGGAGGCGTTCCGGCTGTTTCGGGCGCAGAAGATCGGCGGCAACGTCGTCTTCGTCGCCTCCAAGAATGGGCTTGCCGCATCGCCAAACGCCGCCGCCTATTGCACTGCCAAGGCCGCCGAAATCCATCTGGCACGCTGCCTGGCGCTGGAAGGCGCGGAAGCGCAGATCAGGGTCAATGTCGTCAACCCCGACGCCGTACTGCGCGGCTCGAAGATCTGGAGCGGCGAATGGAAGGAACAGCGCGCCGCCGCCTACAAGATGTCGACCGACGATCTCGAGGAGCACTACCGCTCGCGTTCGATGCTGAAGCGGTCGGTGTTCCCCGAAGACATCGCCGAGGCGATCTATTTCTTCGCCTCCGATATGTCGGCCAAATCGACCGGTAACATCATCAACGTCGACGCCGGCAACGCACAGAGCTTTACGCGATAAGCAGTCGTTTGAGGGTTGGCGCCGACGCCGGAGCTTTACCCTTCTCCCCGTTACCATACGGGGAGAAGGTGCCGGCAGGCGGATGAGGGGCAGCGCCAACCGAACGCATTTGGGAGGAAACTTTAGTGTCCGAAACCATCATCTCCGCCGATGTTGTCGAGAAAGATAATGCCGCGCGCAACGCCAATCTCAAGCGCGACTACGAGTCCCTCGGCGAGCGCCTCGACCGCCGCGGCATCGCCATCGACGCCATCCGCGACAAGGTCGAGAAATTCGCCGTCGCCATCCCGTCCTGGGGCGTCGGCACCGGCGGCACCCGCTTTGCCCGCTTTCCCGGCGCCGGAGAGCCGCGTGACATTTTCGACAAGATCGAGGACTGCGCCGTCATCCGGCAATTGACGCAGGCGACGCCGACCGTCTCGCTGCATATTCCCTGGGACAAGGCCGATCCGAACCGGCTGAAGCAGGCGGCATCCCGCTTCGGCCTCGGCTTCGACGCCATCAACTCCAACACCTTCTCCGACGCCAGGGACCAAAAACTTTCCTATAAATTCGGCTCGCTGTCGCATGCCGATGCAGCGACACGCCGGCAGGCGGTCGAGCACAACCTCGAATGCATCGAGATCGGCAGGACGCTGGGCTCCAAAGCGCTGACGGTATGGATCGGTGACGGCTCGAACTTTCCCGGCCAGGTCAATTTCGCCAAGGCATTCGAGCGCTATCTCGACGCGATGAAGGAGATCTATGCCGGACTGCCGGACGGCTGGAAACTGTTCACCGAGCACAAGATGTACGAGCCGGCCTTCTATTCGACCGTCGTGCAGGATTGGGGCACCAACTACATCATCGCCAACGAGCTTGGCGACAAGGCATTCTGTCTGGTCGACCTTGGCCATCACGCCCCCAACGTCAACATCGAGATGATCGTGTCGCGACTGATCCAGTTCAAGAAACTTGGCGGCTTCCATTTCAACGATTCGAAATATGGCGACGACGATCTCGACGCCGGCTCGATCGATCCCTACCGGCTGTTCCTCGTCTTCAATGAACTGGTCGATGCCGAGCTTGCCGGTGCCGAAGGTTTCGATCCGGCCCACATGCTCGACCAGAGCCATAACGTCACCGATCCGATAGAAAGCCTGATGTTGTCGGCGGTCGAGGTGCAGCGCGCCTATGCCCAGGCGCTGCTGGTCGACCGCAAGGCGCTCGAAGGCTTCCAGGACGCCAATGACGCGCTGATGGCGACGCAGACGCTGAAGACAGCCTATCGCACCGACGTCGAGCCTATCCTTGCCATGGCGCGGCTGAAGACCGGCGGCGCCATCGATCCGGTCGCCGCCTACCGCGCCGCGGGCTACCGGGCGAAGGTCGCAGCCGAACGGCCGGCGGTGGCGAGCGTCGGCGGTGGGATTGTTTGATATTGGCTGAAAAACGAAAACCCCCCTAAGGCGGGTCGTCGGTGCGAATCAATTGCGATTGTTGCGTTTATAAGCCCAGGCTTGGGCGGATCGCATTCCAGTCTTCCCAAGCATTCTCAAGCCTGATGTCATCATAGCCGCGCTTCTCCGCCACCTGCGCGGCGACGTCGTATGGCATCGCCATGCATGCGGCGCTGTCCCTGATCGCCACGACTTCGTCCTCAGTCAAAGGCGAGCCCTTTTGCTGTTCGCGATTGAGCAGAACCGCCACAAGCGATGGGATCGCTACCAAAACCAACTGCTCGTCGGTCACGTCAAATTCTCTGTCGGCTTGTACTTCACCAGCTTCTTGAGCCGCTCGCCCAAGGGCTTCTCGTCGTCGCGTTCAGGCCCGCGGGCTACGTCCTTGAAGTTGTGGATCTGGGATTGCTTCGGATCAGCCATGCTTGCGCCTGTACCATGCTCAGTGGCTGCGGCCTATCCTTGCTATGGCGCGGCTGAAGACCGGCGGCGCCATCGATCCGGTCGCCGCCTACCGCGCCGCCGGCTACCGGGCGAAGGTCGCAGCCGAACGGCCGGCGGTGGCGAGCGTCGGCGGCGGGATTGTTTGATATTGGCTGAAAATGAAAACCCGCCACGAAGGGCGGGTCGTTGGAGCCAATTAGCACCATATTCAAATTAGTAGCATAGCTGCCGGCACAAAGCAAGAACAAAGTTGCTGTGTAACTGAAAAATTCTGAGAGCCGCGATGAAGCGTGGCCTTGCTACCAACGCTGCGGCGCTCAGCAGTTACGGCATGGATCCTAGGGCGGAGCAGGAGCGAAGCGACGTAGCGGAGACCCTAGGATCCATGCCGTTGCAGTCGCCGAAGATTGCAACGGCGGTTGCGAGGCGAACCGGCACAGGCGTGCGAACCCTCCCGATTCTTTCGATCTTCGCAGTAGACTCAACCGCTCCAAGCGCGTTTCCTAGGCCTACCCCACGCCTCGGAGCACGGCCATGCACAACACCCGCCGAACGCTGATCGCCGTAAGCCTTTCCCTCACCCTGACCTTCGTACCCTTCCTCGCCTATGCCGCCTCGCCGCAGCCGGCGAAGGGCGAGCACGGCATGGTGGTGACCGCCCAGCATCTTGCGTCTGAGGTCGGCGTCGAGGTGCTGAAGAGGGGCGGCAACGCGGTCGATGCCGCGGTCGCCGTCGGCTATGCGCTGGCCGTGGTCTACCCGACCGCCGGCAATATCGGCGGTGGCGGCTTCATGACCATCCGCTTCAAGGACGGCCGCTCGACCTTCCTCGATTTTCGCGAGCGCGCGCCGCTGGCCGCGACCAAAACCATGTATCTCGACAAGGACGGCAAGCCGGTAAAAGGCGCCAGTCTCGACGGCTATCTGGCGGTCGGCGTGCCGGGCTCGGTCGCTGGTTTCGAGATGGCGCGGGAGAAATACGGCACGCTGTCGCGGCAGGACTTGCTGGCGCCGGCCATCCGCTTTGCCAAGGAAGGCTTCGTGCTGGAGCAGGGCGATGCGGCCTCGCTCCAGGGCGGCGCGGAGCGGTTGGCAAGGGACCCAGCGGCGGCGGCCATTTTCCTCAAGCCGGACGGCAAGCCCTATGCTGTCGGCGAGCGTCTTGTTCAGCCCGATCTCGCGGCTTCGCTGGCCGCCATTTCCGAACGCGGGGCGGATGCCTTCTACAAAGGCGCGACCGCCGACGCCATCGTCAAGGCGAGTGGGGAGAAGGGCGGCATTCTGGCCAGGGCTGATTTCGAAAGCTATGCGGTGCGCGAGCTCAAGCCGGTGACCTGCAATTATCGCGGCTACGAGATCATTTCCTCGCCGCCGCCGAGCTCCGGCGGCGTCATCATCTGCGAGATCCTCAACGTGCTTGAGTTCTATCCGCTGTCCTATCTCGGCGCCGGTTCGGCCGAGACGGTTCACGTCATGGTCGAGGCGATGCGCCACGCCTATGTCGACCGCAATTCGGCGCTCGGCGATCCCGGCTTCATCGACAATCCGGTCGCAAAACTGCTCGACAAGAATTACGCCAGGGAAATTCGCGAAAAGATCGATCCGTTCCGGGCCGGCGTCTCGCAGGAATTGATGCCGAAGGGCTTTGGCGAGAGCAACGAGACGACGCATTTTTCGATCATCGACAATGATGGCAATGCCGTCGCGGTAACCTACACGCTGAACGGCTCTTTCGGCGCCGGCGTTGTCGCCGCCGGCACCGGCATCCTGCTCAACAACGAGATGGACGATTTCACCCAGAAACCCGGCGTGCCCAATCTCTATGGCCTGGTCCAGGGCGAGGCGAATGCGATCGCGCCGAAAAAGACGCCGCTGTCCTCGATGAGCCCGACCATCCTCGCCAAAGACGGCAAGCCGTTCATGGTCATCGGCAGCCCCGGCGGTTCACGCATCATCACCATCACGCTGGAGGCGATCGTCAACGTCGTCGACCACGGTATGAACATCCAGGAGGCCATCGACGCGCCGCGCATCCATCACCAATGGTTGCCCGACACGGTCTATATCGAACCTTTCGGCCTGTCGCCCGATACCGAAAAGCTGCTTACCGGCATGGGCTACCGCCTCGATCTTGCCGACACGACCTGGGGCCAGGCGGCCGGCATCCTGGTCGGTGGCAAGAGCCTGGCGGAAATCGAGAAGGGTGGCGGCGCCCGCTACAATGGCGCCATCGACAGCCGCGCCGCAGCCGGCAAGGCTATCGGGTATTAGACCCCAAAAGTGGGAATCGGTTTTTCGGATAAGATCATGGTCAACAATAAGATTTCGCTCTGAATCAGGTGACCAGCGCGATCGTGGACGCTATCAGCATCAGCGCCGCGATGCCGACGAACAGGGCGTAGATGCGTGGCCGGTCGAGCAGAAGCGCATTGCCGGATATCCATGCCGCGGTGGCGCCACCAAGCGCGAAAAAGAAGGTGCTGCGGCGCCCGAAGCTCAAGCCGGCAGCCATCAGGCCACCGATGATCAGGGCGCCGAACACGATGATCACGGCGACTGCGTATTTCTCGAAATCGTTGCTGCCGGCGCTCGGGCCGATTGCGTTCAACCTCGACAGATCGTCCGGATCGAACGGGCTGGTCGACCCATATTCGTCTTGACCGACAGGCTCATGCATTATTCGTTCTCCGCAAACCGACAGCAAATCATCAAGCCTCGCCGAGCGCAACCGCTCGCCGAATGTGATCGGCACGGTGTTCAACACTTTCTGGCGGCGGCTTGCCAGAAATTTTTGAATTCGCGCTTGGATCGCCGCCCCGCTGCGCGGCCTGGTCAAGCGCCTTGCCCGAGCTGAACCTTCATGCCGCCCTGGCCAAAGACTGCGTTGCCTGAACGGAAGCCCCAAGCACCGCCTGTGCGCTGTCTGCCTGCCTTTCATCGACATGCGCCAGCACCAGGATCACACCTTGTGCGGCATCTGGCTTGCCTGGCTGCTTGCCGATATCGGACAATGCGCCGAAAAGTCTGCCGGCAACGCAGCCCAAGGCTGCACCGACGAGGGCCGATGCCAGCCATCCCGCGCCGAGGGGATCGATGCCGGGGATATCGAAGGCGCCGAGGCCGGCCAACAAACCCGCCGCGCCAAGGGCGGCACCGGTGCCTGGACCGCGCAAGACGGCGCCGATTTCGTCGTCGTAGGGTCCGATGATACTGATCTGGTGGCGCGCAATTCCTGCCGCCTGAAGTGCTTCGACGGCTCGCGCCGCCTGGTCATGGGAATCAAAAAGTCTGCTGATTGTTCGCATTGAAACTGCCTGTGAGGCCCCCCGGCCCTCGACGGTGCGGCGGGTTCCTGCTGAGCGACGACGCCGAGGAACCGCCTAACGCATACGTCGCCCGCCGCTCATTTACGGGCGGCGGGCGACGACTGCCCGAGCTTTCACGTCACTCGATGATCTTGACGATCTTGCGCGTGCCTGGGTCGACGACGACGGTGCGGTTGTCGACGACGACATAGCGGTATTTGACGTTGGGGACTTCATGAAGCTCGACGGTATCGGGGAGCGTCGAGCCGATATTGAGCTCCACCCCAGGGATTTTCACCGAGGCCAGCGGCTGCTTTTTCACATACTCCTTGATGATCGTTTCCTGCTGCGGTTCGATGACAACGTCTTGCGCCGCAGCGGCGCCGATGCCTGCCAGCAGCAAAAATCCCGCCACCGCGGTGGAAAGATGCATTCTCATGGTCGTCTCCTTTGCGAACTCGGTCCGCTCTTCACGCCAAGGCTCACTCGAACGGAAGGCAGCTGAAAACGTTCCGTCGACGGGGCTTCGGTCCCGCCCGGCAGGGACCAACCGACGTGTTGCCGCAGGACCTAAGTCTGATCCTTGCGCGCAAAGGGTGGGTTTGCCGCGTGACCCGGAACCGTGGCGGCGCGTGGCCGTTGCTGGCTGCACGTTCCGGGAGGATTCCATGGAAAAGGTCGACGGTTGCTCGCACCGGTCCTGGCTGTTTCCATTCCGATCGAACCCGGCATCTGCGCAGCACTGTCCCTTCCTGCGCCGATAAGGGTTCGCGCGTCACTTTGTGGCGGGCGAACCCTCAAATTGCTGCGTGCACCAAAGTTGACCCCCTGAAGCGAAGAGAAGGGGCGAGGAGAGCGGAAATGGCCGATGACAAGAGCAAGCGAGACTTCAGCGACCGCAATCGCGTTTCGGCGGATGAATATTATGAGGTCGAATATTTCGCGCGGGAAAATGGTGTTTCGCCCAGCCAGGTGAGCAAGCTGATCAAAAGGACCGGCGGCGACCGGATGATCCTCTCGCAGGCGGTGAAGGCATTGCGCGAGCGCAAGTGAGCTGGCGGCGAAGCCAACGGTGGAAAGGCACTGATCGCGATCGGCCGAGATCCGGCCAGCTATCGACAACGTGCCCGGATGCCGCCGCTTCGGCCAAGCGCAATGCCCCGCTACTTCTTCGATTCCGATGAAGACGGAATTGTCTATTCCGACGATCAGGGAACGTTATATGACGATCTCCCGCTGGTCAGGAAAGAAGCCCTTCGCACATTGGCCGAGATGGCCAGGGATGGCCTTCCTCATCGCAGGATTGCAGTCAAGGTCCGGGACGACCGTGGCGGTCTGGTCCTTGAAGTGGCTTTGACCTTTGCCGTTGAAACGCGGCACTTCGACGAGCGGATTTTCCGGATCGACTTGCGCACGAACTGACGGCTCGATCATCATCGCGCCGACCATCAGATTTCTGATGCAGCGGCAACTTCCCCTGGCGCGGAACATTAGAAATCTCTAATTGTTATCTTAAGCAGCGGGAACCTCCCAGGTTTCTGCTGCAGATCGGGTGCAACCCGATCGGCCCGCGCCCTCCGCCAGAGGCGCGGGCTTCGTTTGTTTAGCCGATGCGCAACGCCGTTCGGGAGCAGCATATTGGAGGCCTGCGGGAGCATTAGTAACATCTGTCGCTACCGCGGCGCCCTGGCGCCCAGGCAACGGAGCCCGTCGTCCGACAGGGCGGCGGGCTTTTTTGACGCGGGTCGGTCATCACGCAATCGATGGAATTCTGGCCGGCGCCGCTTCGTGTGGCATGGGGTAAGGTGCCCTGACGCAGCGCCGGCCAAGCGGAAATCAGGTCCGCCGCAGCCAGATTGTAGCCGCGCCGGCGCAGCAGGTAATTGCGTGATCGCGGAAGCCGCACCATTGCAGAGCCCTCCCCAGCAGTTCGGCCTGCCCAGCGGCTGAACCGCGGCATTCATTCATTCTGACGATGCATCGGACGCCCCGACGGCGGAAATTGGACACCGCGCTCGCTCGCGACTATGGCGGCCGATGCTCCCTGCAGATTTCGGATGAAAGGCTATTCTACCCTTGTCGCGCCTGGATTCTTATCAGATCGTGGCAAGGGTTGCTTTTCCGGCCGCGTTTGCCGGCGTTCTGCTGTTCGCCCTTTTGCCGGAGCAACTCCTGCGGGGCCTTGGCCTGGCTTTCACGTCTGATCACGACAAGCTCAATCACGCCGCCGCCTTCGTCGTCCTGGCGGCTCTCGGAAGTTTCGGCTGGCCGGAACGCAAGGCGAAGCTGATCGTACTCCTCGTTCTCACGGGCGCAGCGATCGAGGGGCTTCAGGCCGTGCGACTGATAGGGCGCGACCCGGATCTATTCGACTGGGTCGCCGACTGCGCGGGAATCGCGTGCGGACTGATGGTTGCAAGCTGGACAAGGCGGCTCGCCGGCGGATTGCCATAGCTCGAAAGCGCATAACGGAATCGGCGCGCCCGTGCCCCAATAAGGGGAAATTGGCCGGCGCCACTGGGGGGCGCGTTGGGGTAAGTTGCCTGATGGGGCGCCGGCCAGGCGGAAAAATTACGTCCGCCGCAAAGTAACATAGCAGGAACGGCAAAGCGCGGCAGTAGCGTGATCGCGGAAGGTCCGCGTTGGCGCCTCCGGTGCGGTGACCCGTTTTGGATCAACAAATCTGGCACCTGAATTGCACTGCAGGCAATGCCGGGAAATCCCGGCAATCGTCCCCGAATATGGGGCCTCGCCGCTTCGCAAATGGAGCGGCGGGCCTTTTGCCGGACGTTGAAAAGTAGGCCGATCAGCGGCGTAGCCGATCACGGTGTGCTTAGCCCGATTTCCCCTGCCAAGTGCTTATTCTCACAAGAGAAATTCTAAAGCGCCCAAGCATCGGTGCTTGACACAGGTTTCGATAACTGGATAAGTGGATACACAGATACGCTCTGATCGGACCAGGGACATGGCAGCTGACGCAATCGAGCCGTTGGGCATCACGACCGCCGAGGAGGAGGCTTATCGCCACATTCAGCGGGCCCTGAGGATGGGGCGTTACCGGGCCGGGGACCGGCTGATCCCGGAAGAGATCGCGACGGAAATCGGCATGAGCCGCATGCCGGTTCGCGAAGCATTCCGCCAACTGGCCGCGGAAGGTCTTGTGGTCATTCGCCCGAACCGTGGCTGCATCGTCGCCGGGCTTACCCTCGATGAGATCTACGAAACCTTTGAAATACGCTCGGTGCTCGAAGGGCTGGCGGTGAGGCTTGCCATGCCGCACATCGATGCCGAAGTGCTTGAAGAACTGGAACGCCAGCTGGACCGCATGGAGCGCGCCAGCCAGACCGGCAGCAGCGACTGGGTCGTGCGCCATCAGGCCTTCCATTTGCAGATTTGCCAACTGAGCAACCGACCCAAACTCGTCCGGCAGATTGCCAGCCTGCACGTCGTGATCGAACCCTACCTGCGCATCTGGTTCGACTATGTCGACAAGCCCGCCAGCGCGCGTGCCGAGCACGAGATCCTGATCGACGTGCTGCGGTCAGGTGACGCCGGCAAGGCTGAGATCGTCATGCGGGATCATATCGTCGAGACAGCGCCGCTTCTGGCCAACTTCGCAAGTCCCGGCCGCCGCTAGGGAATACCATCTAACTCGTTGAAGCCGGAAGATAATCCGGCACGACGAAAGGGAACTGCCGTACCGGCAAAAAAGAGGAGAATGACATGAAAATTAGCCGCATCGCAGCCATTGCGTCGGTCCTGTTCGGCCTGGTCCAGGCCGCCGTTGCACAAGAAACACCAAAGGCAATTACTATTGCCACCGAAGGAGCCTACGCGCCCTGGAATTTCACAACAGCCGACGGCAAGCTGGACGGCTTCGAAGTCGATCTCGCCAACGATCTGTGCGGGCGAATGAAGATCGAGTGCAAGATCGTCGCACAGGACTGGGACGGCATGATCCCCGCGCTGACCGTCGGCAAGTTCGACGTGATCATGGCGAGCATGTTCATCACTGAAAAACGTCTGAAGGTCATTGATTTTACCCAGCCATATGCGGTTGACCCCTCAGGTTTCGCGGTCGCCAAGGATAGCGAACTGGGCAAGCTCGGCATTTCCAACGAGCGGTTCAAGCTGGACAATGAAGCCACTTCGCAGGCGGCAATCGACAAGCTCAAGCCATTGCTGAAGGGAAAGATCATTGGAGTTCAGGCTGCAACGGCGAACCTGGAATTCCTGAAAAAATACTTCTCGGACGTCGCCGAGATTCGCGAATACAAGACCACCGAGCAACACGATCTCGATCTTGCCGCGGGTCGCATCGACGCGCTCTTCGCGCAACAGACAGCGCTGGCCGCCACGCTGAGCAAGCCGGAGTTCAGCGACTATACGCTTGCAGGACCAGGATTTGTCGGGGGTCTCTTCGGTCTTGGCTCCGGGGCCGGCATCCGCAAAGAGGACACCAAGCTGAAAGACATGCTCAACGGCGCCATCGACGCCGCGACCGCCGACGGCACGATCAAAACCCTGTCGCTTAAATGGCTCAAGAGCGACGTTACTCCAGTCAAGTAAGCGCTTGCCGGCGAACGGCCATTCCTGACCACGTTCCGGAGCTGAGCCGTTCGTCCTGCCGGGGGCATCAATGCCGGGGGTATCAATGCCGGGGGTATCAATGGTTGACGCATTCCGGCTGCTTGGTTTCCGGCACGGAGGTTGGGGGGCTGCTCTTCTCATGGCGGCCTCGGTCACAGTGCTCCTGTCTATGCTGGGCTTTGCGCTTGGCGCTGTATTTGGCGGGCTGGCAGCGGCCGGGCGTCTCCGCAACTCCAAAATATTGAGGTTCTTGGCCCTTGGCTATTGCACGGTTTTCAGGGGCGTGCCCGACCTTCTGACCATTTATCTGCTTTACTATGGAGGTAGCGTCGCCCTGACCTCGCTTGGTCATAGCCTGGGCGGGTCCGGATTCGTCGGCGTTCCGGCCTTTGCCACCGGAACCTTGGCTATCGCGATCATCTCGGGCGCCTATCAAGCCGAGGTCTATCGAGGGGCTTACGTCGCCATCGACCAGGGACAGCACGATGCCGCTTGCGCGCTTGGTCTCAACCGGCTGCAGCGGCTGCGACAGGTTATTTTTCCCCAGCTCCTGAGATACGCGCTGCCAGGTCTCGGCAATGTGTGGCAGTTGGTTCTGAAGGACTCGTCGCTGATATCGGTAATCGGCCTCGTTGAACTGATGCGCCAGGCGCAGATCGCTGCAGGTTCGACCCGTGAACCGTTCATTTTCTACATTGCTGCAGCCTTGCTCTATCTGGCTATCGCTTCCGTCACGGGCCACGCCTTTTACCGTCTGGAACGGAAGGCGCCGTGGCGCGTCCGGTCGGCATGATAGATTTCAGTTTTTTCCTCGAGATCCTGCCGAAGCTACTCGCCGGCCTGCCGCTCACGATGGAACTGGCCCTGACTTCCATCGTTGCCGGCTTCATTCTTGCCGTCACATTGGCGCTTGCCCAGCAATCGGAATCGCCCTTCGTCGTCTTGCCGATCCGTGGCTTCGTTGCCGTGTTCAGGGGCACGCCTCTGCTGGTGCAGATTTTTCTGACCTATTATGGCCTTGGTCAATTCCGGCACCAACTGTCGGCAATTGGATTATGGGCCGTTTTCCGCGAACCCTACTGGTGCGCAATCATCGCGCTGACACTCAACACCACCGCCTATGGCAGCGAAATCCTCCGCGGCGCGATTCAATCGGTGCCACGCGGCCTTGTCGAGGCGGCGCGGTCTGTCGGCCTGTCCACCTGTTTGACCTATCGGCACGTTATCCTGCCGCTGGCCTTTCGCCAGGCGCTGCCGAGTTACGGCAATGAAATCATCCTGATGATCAAGGGCACGTCTCTGGCTTCCATCGTGACCTTGATGGAGGTGACTGGAATTGCCCAGGGATTGATCTCCCAGACCTACCGCGCCTTTGAAGTCTTCATCTGCGCGGGCGCCATTTATCTCGCTTTGAACTTCGCGATCATCCGTGCCTTGGCGGCACTCGAATACTGGATGTCGCGGCATCTGCGGCACCGCCCCTCGACGATGAGCGACGCCGCCTCTTGAGCACGATCAGAAGGGCATAGCATGCGAAATTTTGAGAAACCAACGCGCTCGGTCGTCGTTTCACGCGAGGCCATGGCCGCCACCTCTCATCCGTCGGCGACCCTGACGGCGGTCGAGATCATGGCGGCCGGCGGCAACGCCATGGATGCCGCCATCGCAGCCTGCGCGGTGCAATGTGTCGTCGAGCCAGCCTCGACCGGCATTGGAGGCGACTGCTTCGCTCTTCTGTCGCGAAACGGATCCGGCGAGGTCATCGCCTACAACGGATCGGGCAGGACACCCGCCGCCCTGACAATTGACTGGTTCCTCGAACGTGGCATGGCCGAGGTGGCCCGCAATTCTCCCGGCTCCGTCACCATCCCGGGAGCCATCGATGCCTGGACCAGATTGCACGCTGATCATGGACATATGCCCTTCGATCAAATCCTGGCCCCCGCTATACGTTTCGCCGAGGAAGGCTACGCCATTTCACCGCGGGTCCATCGTGACTGGGCGTTGGAAGAAGAACTTCTGGCCTCCGATGTAGCCGCGAAACGGATTTTCCTGCCAAACGGCCGCGCGCCACGTGTTGGCGAAGTGCATCGCCAGCCTGAGTTGGCTGCAACGCTGCGGCTGATCGCCAAGAAGGGACGAGAGGCCTTCTACACTGGCCCTGTGGCCGACGACATGGTCGCCTATCTTCGTGGGCTCGGCGGATTGCACACACTCGAAGATTTCGCCTCGGCAACAGGCGAATACGTGACCCCGATCAGCACGGCGTTCCGAGGCTGCGATGTGTTCGAATGTCCGCCGAATGGCCAGGGTGTGATCGCGCTGCTCATTCTAAACATCCTCTCGCGCTTCGAAGCGCACGGCGACCCGCAATCCGCGGACCGGCTTCACCTGGAAATCGAAGCAACACGCCTCGCTTACGCCGCGCGTGACCTGCTCGTCGCCGATCCCGACACTTCCGAGGTCCCGGTGGCCGACATGTTGTCGAATGCCTGGGCCGATCGTCTGGCCGGCATGATTGACCTAAAGCGCGCCCGCGCGGACCTGCCGGCGTTCGATATGCCGCTGCACAGCGACACGGTCTATATTTCCGTTGTCGATAAGGACCGCAATGCGGTCAGTTTCATTAACTCGGTCTTCGACAGCTTTGGCTCGGGCCTGGTCTCGCCACGCTCCGGTGTCGTCTTGCACAATCGCGGGCAAAGCTTTTCGCTTGACCCCAGGCACCCCAATGCAGTGGCGCCGAACAAGCGACCTTTGCATACCATCATACCCGGGATGCTTGCGAGAGACGGCCGGGCCGAAATGCCTTTCGGCGTTATGGGCGGCTACTACCAGGCAATGGGCCACGCGCACCTGCTGACGAAGGTGCTCGATTTCGGGATGGATCTGCAGGAGGCGATTGATCTGCCGCGGGTCGCCCCCGTCAGCGGCACCATGAACGTCCAGGCCGAACACGGGCTCGCTGGCGAAACCGTAGCTGAACTTAGCCGACGCGGTTTCGAAATCATTCCCGCCACGGACCCGATCGGCGGTGCGCAGGCCATTCGCATCGATTGGGCAAACGGGACCCTGCTGGGCGGTTCTGAACCGCGCAAGGACGGCTGCGCCCTCGGTCTGTAGAGCGGTTATGGCCAGAGCGGGATGCAAGATGCCGAAGATGCTCTCCATCGACATTTGGCCGGCGAGCAGGAGCCGCTGGCGCCATGGTCCCGATAATTCTTGCACGCCATCGACAATCCGATCGGCGCGAGGTTGTCACCCATGTCTTAGGTACAAACTGTTACCCATGTCTCCGAGCCGTACATTTGAGATTTGGCGCACCCGACAGGATTCGAACCACCGACACGCGGATTTTCAGTCCGAACAGACCCCTTGCATCCCAAGGCTTTCAGCGTCCCATGTTGATGTCGCGCTCGATGATTTGACTTCAATCAAATCGGCTCGACTGCTTCGACCGAAGATCCAGGTAGCGATGCCCGTAACATGAAGCATGAGTCAATCGGCCGTCGAGGACTGCCAGGGCGGTGCATCCTGCCAGGCCAACTCTTCCAATAGTTCCCTCACCAAGTTCGGATATCGGTCGTTTTCTCGGGTGTATTCGATAGGAAAGAAGGGATGCATACCATCCAACGCTTGGCCTCCCGACAGTCGGATGCTCACAAGCCATGACCGGCCACGTTGTGTTAGCTGTGGCAGAAGGTGATCCAAGCCAGCGAATTGGAGGAGGCGCCGGTCAAATTCTGACCCTTCACGATGATAGTCGTAGCCGAGCTGGGTAAATTGCCTGGAGATGGCAAGATGAACCTGACCGCCACGATTCCCCATACTGTGGCTGTGAGCTAGTTTAATGGCCTCATGTTGCGCCAATGCATCTGCGAGATCCGGGACTGTTCGAAAAATCCAGTCGATCCGGTCTTGAATGTCTAGCGCCCGAAGGCCTGATTGCCACAACTTATTGGCTTCAATGTCCGTGAGGCGCGTTCCGTGGAACGCTAATACGTCACTCCCTTTGACCCAATCGATCGATCTATCAATGAGGGTCTCGGGATCGGATGAAGCGCGGTATAGGATATCTCGAGCATCTTCTACGAATTTCGGCGCAGCACTCCGTAGGACCGCCTCGATGTCGTTAGGCAGAAGGTCTCCTAGTTCCTTTCTCAGGGGCATCATCCAGGTATCGGCGTCGAAATCGATGGTGAAACGGTTCATGCCAAAAATGCTCTTTCAGCGGCGGCCATTTCCTCGGCGTCATCGCCACGAGGGAACAGGTGGCCATAGACGTCAGCGGTCATCGTCACCGAACTGTGTCTCATGAGGCTCATTGTGCCGAACGAATGTAACGGGAGGCACGGCGAAATGACAAGCTTCGCCGCCCCCTTCGCGCTTACCCACCAACCAAGGATGGGTGGAGGGTGTCGTAGCGCTCGACGTTAAACCATTGGTAGGTGTATCCGTCTTCAGGCTTATTGCTCATACGGCTCTTGACCAGAAGCCAAGTGCGGCCTGTGCAATTGTCGAGCATCACGGATGCATAGGGCTGGTTTCCATTGCCAGGGATAACAGAGAAGCAGTGGGTCTCCTGCGTGCGGCTGCCGAATACACCGTCACAGCCTGATAAAGCCAGGGGCGCTATCACAGCGACAGCCGTCTTCATGACGCGCTTTCCTATGGATAGCACCCATTTAGCCATGCCTCGCCCCCAAAGGCTATATCGCGCTTCATGTCGCGCGGACCTGCCGATAGTCGCAGGAAACGCTTGGAAATCAAGGGAACCCAGTTGCAACATGGCGCGACATGGAAACTGGTTCCGTCGTGGCTCCAGTCATCACCAACAGCTTGAATTCATACAGGAAAGTGATGGTGCCCAGAGGCGGATTCGAACCACCGACACGCGGATTTTCAGTCCGCTGCTCTACCAACTGAGCTATCTGGGCCTGCTCCGGTGGGCGGCAATCTGCACACCGGGTTCATGAAAGCGCCGTCGGCACCCCTTGAAAGCGCGTGGGTTATAGCACGGGAATCCGGACTGTCCAGCGCTTAGAGCATGATCCCGAAAGTGGAATCCGGTTTTCGGAAAAAGATCATGCTCAGATAAAAAGCATGATCCCGAAAAGTGGAATCCGGTTTTCGGCAAAGATCATGCTCAGACAAAAAGCATGATCCCGAAAAGTGGAATCCGGTTTTCGGAAAAGATCATGCTCAGACAAAACGCCAGAACCTGTTCCGTCCGACAGTGCCGGGATGGAACAGGTTCTGGACATTGATCGCAGGCGGGAAACGACAGGCAGTCCGCAAGGCCGATCATTAGTCACGATCGCGGCTGCGAAACCGTCCCAAGCCTGTGGAAAACCGCAGGTGGACGGCGCTATTTCTGGTCGTCGTTCTCGTCCTCGTCGTCGCGGCCCGGGATGACGTAGACCCCCTTCAGCCAGCGGTTGAGGTCGATGTCCTTGCAGCGCGTCGAGCAGAACGGGTAGGTTTCGCGCGCCGATGGCTTGCCGCATTCGGGGCAGGGCCGCTTGGGCCGCAACGGCGTGACCTTGTCGTCCGGGCTCATATCCGCGCACCCGACAGCCAGTTGGCGTGCACCTTAAACCCTTCGCCGCTCAAAAGCGCTACCGTCTCGTAGAGTGGCAGGCCGACGACGTTGGTGTAGGAGCCGACAAGCTTGACGACGAAGGCGCCGGCAAGCCCCTGGACGCCATAGCCGCCGGCCTTGCCGCGCCATTCTCCGGATGCGATGTAGGCCTCGATCTCCTCGCGCGGCAGCCGCTTGAAGCGCACCCTGGTCTCGACCAGCCGCAAGCGCTGCTTGCCGCCAGGTGTGATCAGGCAGATGCCGGAATAGACGCGGTGCGAACGGCCGGACAAAAGCCCAAGGCAGTTGGCGGCGTCGTCGAGCGTCTCGGCCTTGGGCAGGATGCGTCGCCCGACGGCAACCACCGTGTCGGCCGCCAGCACGAAGCTCGGCGCGTATTCCGTCTCGGTTTTCAGCGAGGCCAGCGCTTTCTCGGCCTTCTGCGTCGCCAGGCGCTTGGCCAGCGAGCGCGGGTGCTCGGCGCGCAGCGGCGTCTCGTCGACATCAGCCGGCAGCACACGGTCCGGCTCGATGCCGGCCTGCTGCAGCAGCTCGATCCGGCGTGGCGAACCCGAGGCAAGCACGAGCTTCTGCAAAATGCCCATCGCGATCCCGGCCGGGTCCTTGAACTTACTTGAAGCGGTAGGTGATGCGGCCCTTGGTCAGGTCGTAGGGCGTCATCTCGACCAGGACCTTGTCGCCGGTCAAAACGCGGATGCGGTTCTTGCGCATGCGGCCGGCCGTATGGGCGATGATTTCATGTTCGTTTTCGAGCTTGACCCTGAACATCGCGTTGGGCAGCAGTTCCGTCACGACACCCGGAAACTCGAGGACTTCTTCCTTCGGCATTCGATACCTTTGCTTGGATGGGTACTTCCAGCGCCCCGGCCGGAAAGTTGCGCGGAACCTATATGATAAACGCCCGCTTGTGAACATGCTTAATCCGCGGCGTTTTCAGCCCCGTTGCCGAGGAAACGGCGGCCGATCCGCGCCTTCAGCCGCTCGCGCACGTCGCGGTAGGCGGCCATGATCTGCTCGCGCGTGCCGCTGACGCCGGTCGGGTCGGGCATCGGCCAATATTCGACCTCGACGGCCAGCGAGCGGGTGAGTTCGAGCGCGATGTGGTGGGCTTCCGGCGCCAGCGTGACGATCAGGTCGAAATAATCGTCCTCGAGGTCATCCATCGTTCTCGGGTGCCGTTCGCCGAGCGACAGCCCTTCTTCGGCCAGCACGGCATCGACGAACGGATCGCGTTCGCCGCCGCGCACTCCCGCCGAGGCGACGAAGGTGGTAGGCGGGAGCACCTTGCGCGCCAGCAATTCGGCCATCGGCGAGCGCACGGCGTTCATGCCGCAGACAAACAGGATCGAGCGGGGCAGGATCTGGCGGGGCAGCGGGGCGGCCAGTTTCAGCCTCGCCAGTGCAGCACGCAAACCAGCGTGAACAGCCGGCGCGCCGTGTCGAAGTCAATCTCGATCTTGCCGGCAAGCCGGTCCATCAGCCTCTGCGAGCCTTCATTGTGCAGGCCGCGCCGGCCCATGTCTATCGCCTCGATATGGCTTGGCGTCGCGGTGCGGATGGCATCGTAATAGCTTTCGCAGATCATGTAGTAGTCCTTGACGATGCGCCGAAGCGGCGTCAGCGACAGGATGTGGGTGACCACGGCTGCGCCGTCCTCGCGCGTCACCGCGAACACCAGCCGGGACTCGGCCAGCGACAGTTTCAGCCGGTATGGCCCGGCGCCGTCGTCATTGACCGGCTGGAAGCGGTTCTCCTCGATCAGGTCGAAGATCGCCACCGCCCGCTCATGCTCGACATCGGGCGTCGAGCGGCCGATCGTCTCGTCGAGCTCGACATCGATCAGCCTGGCGCGGGTTTGGTCGTAGTCGGACATTTCTACATGTTCAGCCGGATGGCGACGGAGCGTCCATGCGCATCGAGGCCTTCCGCCTTGGCGAGCGTGATCGCCGCCGGCGCCAGTGCCCGCAACTGCTCCGGCCCGAGCTTCAGGATCGAAGTGCGCTTGACGAAATCGAGCACCGAAAGCCCGGACGAAAAGCGCGCCGAGCGCGCCGTCGGCAGCACGTGATTGGAGCCGGCGACATAGTCGCCGATGGCTTCCGGCGTGTGGCGGCCGAGAAACACCGCACCGGCATTGCGCATCCGCGCCAGGAACGCCTCTGGGTCGTCGATGGCAAGCTCGACATGTTCGGCCGCGATGCGGTCGACCAGCGGCAGTGCTGCCTCGATCGTCGGCACCAGGATGACGGCGCCGAAATCGCGCCAGCTCGCCGCCGCCGTTTCTCCGCGCGGCAGGTTCTGCAACTGCCGCCCCACCGCCTGTTCTACCGCTGCGCCAAAGGCACGGTCGTCGGTGATCAAGATCGACTGCGCCGACACATCGTGTTCGGCCTGGGCGAGGAGGTCGGCGGCGATCCAGTCCGGATCGTTGCTGCCGTCGGCGACAACCAGCACTTCCGACGGCCCGGCGATCATGTCGATGCCGACCGTGCCGAACACCTGGCGCTTGGCCGCCGCGACATAGGCATTGCCAGGGCCGACGATCTTGGCGACGGGCTTTATCGTTTCGGTACCATAGGCAAGGGCCGCGATCGCCTGGGCGCCACCAACGCGGTAGATTTCGGAGACACCGGCAAGGTCGGCTGCCACCAGCACCAGCGGCGGCACCTCGCCGCCAGAGGCCGGTACCACCATGGCGATGCGCTCGACGCCGGCGACCTTGGCCGGCACCGCGTTCATCAGCACCGAACTCGGATAGCTCGCCGTGCCGCCCGGCACGTAGAGCCCGACGGCCTCGATTGCAGTCCAGCGCGATCCGAGCTCGACGCCGGCGGCATCGGTGTAGCGGTCGTCCTGCGGCAGCTGCCGCTGGTGGTGGGAGCGGATGCGCTCGCGCGCGAATTTCAGCGCCTCGACCGTCTGCGGATCGGCGGCCTCGTAAGCCTTGGCAATGTCGTCCCTGGAGACGGCGATGCCGAGCCTGGCCAGGTCGCCGCCGCCGAATTTCTGCGTGTACCCGACCAGCGCCGCGTCGCCCTCGGCGCGCACCTTGGCGATGATCTCGCGCACCACGGCGTCGACATCGGCCGAGACTTCCCGCTTGGTCAGCAGGAACGCGGCAAAGCGCTGCTCGAAATCGGCGTCGGACTGGCGAAGCGTGATAGCCATTACATCAGACCCTGTGGACCGGGCGCGACGTCGCTTCCCAGGCGCCGCCGACATCGGCAAGCCGCGCCTCGATGCATTCGACATCGAGCATGATCGCGCCGCCGCCCGAAAAGATCAGCTCGACGATGCCGGCCGGTTTGTCGAGCGCGAGAAAGCTGATCGCCAGCAGCGACAGCACCTCGTCCGGCTTGTCGCGGGCAATGCCGCTGGTCTTGGCGCCGAGCACCCGGTCGAAATGCAGCACGGCCTGCCGCCGCTCATTGTGCTGGCGGAAGAAGCCGGATTTCGCCTCCCAGACGAAGCGGTTCATGGTCAGCACGAAGCGCTTTACCGAAGGCAGGTACTCGAGATCGCTGACCTTCATGACGGCATCCTGGACATGCGCCGAGATGATGCTCAGATCCTGATCGTCGAGCGCGACAAGCTTGAGGCCATTCATGCGGAATTCGCACCTGCGAGTTGATTATTCGACCTTCTGTTAGGCGGTCTTTCCTGCTCGTGCAACCGCGCCGGAGGTCTTGTCCAGGCAATCGCCCCGGTCAGCGCTGCCCCTCATCCCCCTGCCAGCCCCTTCTCCCCTTATAGGGACGGGGAGAAGGGGCTGGCCGCAACCTCGGCACCCTCCCGCAACGCTGGAGATTGGCGAAATCCTTCGCGAGGCGTCCCTTCTCCCCGTCCCTATACGGGGAGAAGGTCCCGGCAGGGGGATGAGGGGCAGCGCCGACCTGAGCCTGCTATGGTCACCCCGAAATGCGCTCGATCTCCGCGCCGCAGCCGGACAGCTTTTCCTCCAGCCGCTCGAAGCCGCGGTCGAGATGGTAGACGCGGTTGACCGTGGTTTCGCCTTCGGCCGCAAGGCCGGCAATGACCAGCGACACCGAGGCCCGAAGATCGGTCGCCATGACTGGCGCGCCCTTCAGCTTCGCTACGCCGTCGACGATCGCCGTCTGGCCGGACAGCGTGATGTGGGCGCCGAGCCGGGCGAGTTCCTGGACGTGCATGAAGCGGTTTTCGAAGATCGTCTCGGTGATGCGCGACTTGCCCTTGGCCATCGTCATCAGGCCCATGAACTGCGCCTGCAGATCGGTCGGGAAAGCCGGGAAGGGCGCCGTCGTCACATCGACCGGCGAAATGCCGGCGCCGTTGCGCCTGACGCGGATGCCGGAATTAGTCTGCGTGATCTCGGCGCCGGTCTGCGAAATGATGTCGAGCGCCGTCTGCAACAGGTCGGGCCGCGCGCCTTCCAGCACGACGTCGCCGCCGGTCATCGCCACCGCCATCGCATAGGTGCCGGTCTCGATGCGGTCGGGGATCACCCTGACGCGAGCACCCGACAGCGCCTCGACGCCGTCGATGGTGATGGTCGCCGTGCCGGCGCCCGAGATCTTCGCGCCCATGGCGTTGAGGCATTCGGCGAGATTGACGATCTCCGGCTCGCGCGCGGCGTTTTCGAGCACCGTCTCGCCCTTGGCCAGCGAGGCCGCCATCATCAGCACATGGGTGGCGCCGACCGAAACTTTCGGGAACACATAACGGTTGCCGACAAGCCGGCCGTTCCTGGTCTTGGCGATGACGTAGCCGGTGTCGACGTCGATATCGGCGCCCAGCGCCTGCAGGCCTTCGAGGAAGAGGTCAACCGGCCGTGTGCCGATGGCGCAGCCGCCGGGCAGCGACACCTTGGCCTCGCCCATGCGGGCCAGCAGCGGGCCGATCACCCAGAACGACGCCCGCATCTTCGACACCAGCTCGTAAGGCGCCGTCGTGTCGACGATGTTGCGGGCCGAGAAAGTGATGGTGCGCGAATAGCCTTCCTGCTGCTTTTCGCGGCGGCCATTGACCGAATAGTCGACGCCGTGATTGCCGAGGATGCGGATCAGCTGCTCGACATCGGCCAGATGCGGCACGTTTTCCAGCGTCAGCGTGTCATCGGTCAAAAGCGCGGCGATCATCAGCGGCAGCGCAGCGTTTTTCGCGCCCGAGATCGGAATGCTTCCGGCAAGCTTGTTGCCGCCGACAATTCTGATGCGATCCATGAAGAGCGTCCCCTCGGCGCCAAGGCCGGTTTAAATCGGTTGAGTCTGTTGCGGCCATCTAGACCATTGGCCGGCTTGGTTCAAGAAACAGGCTACTCCCCACTTTGGCCCACGCCGACTTGGCCAAAGTACCGGCGACCAACATAGCCGATTCGCGTTAATCTTTTTTCATCACCGCTTGCAGCCCCTCCGGCCGCTTGTCGGCGTCGCCGGCTCTTCGTGAGCGCGATTGCGCCTTGCGCTTCTGCAGGTTGGCGCGCAACTGCTCGGCCAGCCGGTCCTTGCGGCCCGTTCCGGCCTTTTTCGCTGAACCATCCTTCTTCGGTGATCCATCCTTCTTCGGTGATCCATCCTTGTTCGGAGAAACTGTCTTGCCGTTCATCGTTCTGCCCCCGGCCGGCGACCCGCCGGTGCATATAAAGGGATAGCCAACATTGTGGCACGGCCATGTCCGCAACGATCGCCCGGTGCGGCCTTTCAACCCGTCTTTGTCTTGGCCTTGCGCTTGCCGGTTCGATATGGCAGAAGCCCCGCCATCGGCGGCTGCGGTAGCTCAGTGGTAGAGCACTCCCTTGGTAAGGGAGAGGTCGAGAGTTCAATCCTCTCTCGCAGCACCAGTCTATCCGCACCATGCAGAGCTATGGCCATCGCCGCGCATGACCGACTGAGCAAATAGAGGCTATCAGGGCAGATCGCGACGCATACCGGCTGAATGATACGGAGCCGAGCTGCCTTGTGCCCGGCTCCTCCGGCTTTGACGGGAACCTATGCAGCGTCGCCTGTTAGTTGCCGACGTCGCCGCTCCGGAGCCGCTTCACGCACAAAGCGCGAAGGACCAGAGCGGCATCGGCGTAAGTGATCGCCTTTTCGCCGCCGAAAACCAGTGCATTGCCGACAACCTCTAGGACATCGCCCTCGATGCGCCAAGGAAGAATATCGGTGCAGGTCCGCATGCGGCCGAAGACCGAACTGATCGGCACCATCTGGTCCTCAAATTCCACGTGCGGCTCGTCCGTTCCC
Organism: Mesorhizobium sp. M0018; assembly: GCF_040323955.1. Classification (NCBI taxonomy): domain Bacteria; kingdom Pseudomonadati; phylum Pseudomonadota; class Alphaproteobacteria; order Hyphomicrobiales; family Phyllobacteriaceae; genus Mesorhizobium; species Mesorhizobium sp. M0018. Next base: position 158,925 of record NZ_JAMYVL010000012.1, read on the forward strand.
GGAATCCAGGTTTGGTAAGCTTCCAAGGCATCGTCGAAGGCTCCGTGCAAATGAATCGGAGCATGGCCCTCATGCAGTACGGGTAAAAGGCGTGTGGTCATCGGTCTCCTCCTGGATCGCGGCAGCCAGCCAATGCTGCCAGGTAACCCCCGCATTTCGATGATTGGTCTATGGCCGGATGCGACGGGCGCCTACCCAATAGCCGCAAGTGCCGATGCCCCAATAGAAGGCTTCATCCCGTCCTGAGCGGCGAAATTTCGCCTCGGAGTCAGAAGCGTCGTCCGCCTGCGCCTGATCCGGCGCATAACGTGAACGCTCCATGGGCGGGAAAAGGGCGCCGATCACGATCCTGATACAGCCCGGAACGGCTTCCAGAAATGTCTGCGTCATCGTCATCTCCTGATCCTGCGAACATGGACGGCGAAAAGTCAGGCACTTGAAGCGGGCAGTATGACCGGCTTCTTAGCAAATGTCTATCAAACTTGTAGACATTGGCTTGTAAGGAGCGAGCCTCAGACGAAATACCATGCGAGCTTGCCTGTGACTACGGTGGATGCTTGATCGCCAAGCTTCCTGCTATCCGCGCCTCGAACGGCCGCAGCTCCCGGTCTCTTGGCACTTTGCGACGGGGATCAGCTCCATCGCGCCTTCCTCGCGAGCGCGACGGATCTTCAGAATGATGATCCGTCCTTCATGAACCTTGGTCGAGCCGCCAACATGCGATCAGGTGCTCGTCCCCAGCTTGGCTGAGGGGCGGTTCGGCTTTCCAGCAATCGGCAACAGCGAGCGAGCAACGGCCGGCGAAGGCGCATCCCTGGCTCGGGCCCGCCGCGGTGTCGGCCTGAGAGATGATCTTCGGCGCTGCATCGTCTGAAGACGCCGCCAGCAGCAGTTTCGTATAGGGATGATTGGGTCCGTGAAAAATCTGGTCGGATGAGCCGGTTTCGACCAGGCGGCCGCGGTACAGCACGCCGATCCTGTCGGCCATGTAGCGCACGACCCTGAGATCGTGGCTGATGAACAGATAGGTCGTGTCCTTGTCGCGCTGCAGGTCGTTGAGCAGGTTGAGAACGGTTGCCTGGACGGAAACGTCGAGCGCCGAAGTGGGTTCGTCGAGCACGACGACCTTCGGCACGCCGGCGAAGGCCCGTGCGATGGCCGCCCGTTGCCGCTGGCCGCCGGATAGTGATCGCGACTTCTGCTCGGCTGTGGCGCCGGCAAGGCGAACCGATTGCAGCAAATCGCTGACGCGGGCCTTTATCTCACTGCTGCGCAGGCCGGCGAGCCGGCGCAGCGGGCGGCCGAGTATCCTGCCGATCCGCTTACGCGGATTGAGCGTGCGATCCGGCGACTGGAAAACCATCTGCACATCGCGGCGTTCGCCAATACTTCTCTTCTCGACGCGCGGTGCGACCGTCCTGCCGAACAGCTCGACCGATCCGGCGTCTGGCATCTGTAGGCCGGTGACGATCCTTGCCAACGTAGACTTGCCGGAACCGGATTCGCCGATCAGCCCGAAGGTCTCGCCGTGGCCGATGTCGAGATCGATATTGCTGAGCACCAGTTGGCTGCCGAACGCATGGCTGATGCCTTTGCAGGCGATCGCGATTCGGCGTTCTTTGCGCCGGCCCGCGTCTTCATTCTGGACCGCCGAGTGCGATGGCAGGCCGTCCGCCTCCGCCAGTCTTCCATTCCGCTTCGTGTAGTTGAGCGCCGGGATCGAGGCGATCAGCGCCTTCGTATAGGCGTGAGAGGGGTTGTCGAAGACGTCGCCGGCGGCGCCGCTTTCGACCACGGTTCCCGACTGCATCACCGCCACCCGGTCGCAGGTGCGGCGGATCATGTTGATGTCGTGGCTGATCAGCAGAATGCTGGTTTTGTGGTCCTTGCGCAGGCCGGAGAGGATAGCGATGATCTCGGACTGGACGCTGGCGTCGAGCGCCGTCGTCGGCTCGTCCAGCACCAGCAGCGACGGGTCGAGCGCAATCGCGATGGCGATGTTGGCGCGCTGCTGCATGCCGCCGGAGAGTTCGTGTGGATAGAGCCCCAGCACCCGCTCCGGATGGCTCACCCGAACGCGCCCGAGCAGTTCGCAAGCCCGCTCGCGCGCCTCGTCATGGCGCACCGGGCGATGCCGCATGATCGTCTCGGTGATCTGGCGGCCGATCGTCATGCTTGGGTTGAGGGCCGCGCCCGGGTGCTGGTAGACGGCGGCGATATGATTTCCCCTGAGTTGGCGCAACTGCTCGGCGGAAAGGTCGCGGATTTCGCGGCCCTGGAACTCCAGCGCTGACGCCGCGATGCGGGCATTCTTCGGCAGATAGCGCAGGATGGCGAGCGCCACCGAGCTTTTCCCCGATCCAGACTCGCCGACAAGGCCGAGTGCTTCGCCTTCGCCTATGCGCAGGGAGACGCCACTGACGGCGGGATGCGATCCATTGCGCCCGTCATAGGCGATGGAAAGCTGGTCGACGTTCAGAACCGAGGAGGACATTGGGAGCTTGAAACCACTTTCTTCCAGCGTCGCGATCGAGGGCAATCGCTTCCACTTTTGCAATGCTTTATCTCTATAAAATTACTAGAATTAAGCCGGAGCGCAATCTAACTTTCATGGCTCAAGAGCGATTGTCGCCGCTTGCCGAAGCAGCGCGACAATCTCCGGAGCAGATTTGGCTCCAGCGCAGATCTGGAAGGAGACTGGCATGGCTCGAGACCACATGATCCTCAGCGCATTTTTCTTCAACCCGCAGGGCGATCATCGGATGTCGTGGCGCCATCCGCGGGCGCCGGGCCGGGAGGTGCTGGACTTCGAGTTCTACCGTGATCTCGTGCAGGCGGCCGAGCGGGCCAGGATCGACACCATCTTCGTCGCCGACCACGCTTCGATCTGGGATTCGGTCAAGAGCGGTGTCGCCCACTACGCCAATGCCCGCCTTGAGCCATTGACGCTGCTGTCGGCACTGGCCGGCGTGACCAAACACATCGGCCTGATCACCACGGTGTCGAGCTCGTACAGCGAGCCCTACAATGTTGCGCGCATGTTCGCCTCGCTCGACCATATCAGCAAGGGCAGGGCGTCGTGGAACGTCGTCACATCGGCCATGGACGAGGAGGCGCGCAATTTCGGCCGCGACGGCAACATAGAACATGCGTTCCGCTATGAGCGCGCGGCCGAATTCCTCGATATCGTCAAGGCGCTTTGGGACAGCTGGGAAGACGAGGCGCTGCTGATCGACAAGGAGGCGGGCTATTTCGCCGATCCCGACAAGGTCCACCCCGTCGATCACAAGGGCAAGCACTTCAAGGTGCGCGGGCCGCTCAACGTCTCGCGGCCGCCGCAGGGCCACCCGCTGATCGTCCAGGCCGGCTCGTCCGAGGACGGCAAGAACTTCGCCGCCGCCCAGGCCGACGTGCATTTCGCCATCTACAGCACCAGGGAAGACGGCATCAAATACCGGCAGGACATCAACGAGCGCCTCGCCCGCTATGGCAGGAAGCCGGAGAGCTTCAAGATCCTGCCGGGCATTCTGCCGATTGTCGCCGCTTCCGAGGCGGAAGGCCGCGAAAAGCAGGAATATCTCCAGACCCTGTTGCCCGATCAGGTCGGCATCGACCTTCTGTCCAGCTGGAGCGGCATCGATCTCTCCGTCTATCCGCCAGACGGGCCGCTGCCGCCGCTGCCGGACGAGAGCACCTTCAATGGCGGACGGACATCGCTCAACCGGGTCAAGGAATGGTCGAAGCAGAATCTCAGCCTACGCGACATCGCCCGCAAGCTCGCCAACAGCGGTTCGGTGCCGACCGTCGCCGGCACGCCCAAACAGATCGCCGACCAGTTGCAGGACTGGTTCGTTTCAGGCGCCGCCGACGGCTTCAACCTGATGTTCCCGCTGCTGCCCGAGGACTGGGTGAATTTCGCCGAGCAGGTGGTGCCGGAGCTGCAGCGTCGCGGCGTGTTCCCGACCGAATACGCGCCGGGAACGCTGCGCGACCGCTTCGGTCTGGCGCGGCCGGCAAACCGCTTCGCCGAGCAGCGCGACAACGCACGCGCCGTGTCCTGACCGGGAGAACGATCATGACCGTCGCGCCAAGATTGCAGCCTCGCGAAGCCACCGCGCCGCAGCTCGTCAATGTCCTGCACAGTCCCAAGCGTGTGCGCGTCAAATTCGGCGGCCGCACGATCGCCGACAGCCGCAACGTGCTGGTGCTGCGCTCCAACCATTTCCTGCCGATCTATTTCTTCCCGCCGTCAGCGGTAGACCCGTCGGTGCTGAAGCCCTCGCTGCATCGCGAACCGCATCCAGTCGGTGGCGAGACGGCCTATTGGGATATCGACAGCGGCGACAGGCGCAGTGCCAACGCGGCGTGGGCGTTCATCTCGCCGCCGGACGAAGCGCTGGCGTCCCTGGCCGGGCGGATCGCCTTCACCTGGAAGGCCGTCGACCAATGGTTCGAGGAGGACGAAGAGGTCTTCGTCCATGCGCGAGACCCTTATGCGCGCATTGATGTGCTGCAAAGCACGAGCCATGTGCAGGTCTGGTTCGACGGCGAGCCGATCGCCGACAGTCACCGCCCGGTGCTTTTGTTCGAGACCCATCTGCCGACGCGTTTCTATCTGCCGGCGGAAGACATCCGGCTGGAGCGGCTGACGGCGTCCGTTACAACGACGCGATGTCCCTACAAGGGCATCGCCTCCTACTGGTCGGGGCTGCTGAGCGACGGAACGGTGCGCCCGGACATCGCCTGGAGCTACCGGGAACCAATCGCCGAAATGCCGAAGATCAAAGGCCTCATCGCCTTCTATCCGCAGGCCGTTGACCGCATCCATCTCGACGGCGAACCCGTCGCATAGGTTTTCAATTTTCATTTCAAAGCAGGGTTTTAACATGACCAAACGCAGGGATATCGACGCACTTCGCAGCCTGTCGGGGGACATCTGGAATGTCGCCGTCGACGAATATCAGGGCGGCTTTCTCAAGCGCCGCGATCTCCTGAAATACGCCGCACTGCTCGGCCTGACAGGCTTTGCCGCCTCGCAGGGGTTCGGAGCCGCACGCGCCGCGGCCGCCGCCGGCGGCACGGTTCGTGTCGGGCTCGGTCAGCCGACCAAGGCGATCGATCCGGTTTCGGTGACCGATCCGGCCAGCATCGGGGTGATCAGCCAGGTCGGCGAATATCTGATCCTGGACGATCCGAAGGACGGTCTCCAGCCGAAGCTCGCCTTGTCGTGGGAGGCCGACGAGACAGCCAGCCGCTGGACCTTCAAATTGCGGCAAGGGGTGAAATTCCACGATGGCCGCGCGGTCACCGCCAGGGACGTGGTGGCGAGCTTCGAGCGGCTGGTCGATCCGGCCAGCGGCTCGTCGGCGCTCTCAGCCTACAAGGGCATCCTGTCCAAGGGTGGCGCCAAACTGGTCGACGAGCAGACAGTCGCCTTCGATCTCGACGGTCCCAACAGCAACTTTCCCTTCTATGTCTCCTCCGACGTCTACAATGCGGTCATCCTGCCGGCCGACTATGCCGGCGATTTCGAGAAGACTTTCAACGGCACCGGCCCGTTCAAGCTCGAATCCTTCCGTCCCAAGCAAGGCGCCAGCTTCGTGCGCAACACCGATTACTGGGGCGAGAAGGCACTTCCCGATCGTGTCGAGATCAAGTTCTTCGACGACGAGCAGGCCCAGGTGCTGGCGCTGCAGGCCGGCCAGCTCGACGTCATCCCGAGCACGGCGCGCCTGGAACTGGCGATCGAGGGCAACCCCGCCTTCAAGCTGCTCAGCGTGCAGGCAAGCTCGCATGATCAGGTGCATCTGCGAACCGACCAGGCGCCGTTCACCGACAAGCGCATCCGCCGCGCGCTGGCACTCACCATCGACCGCGAGGCGGTGGTCAAGGGCCTGCTGAAGGGCCGCGCCATCGTCGGCAACGACACCCCGTTCGCGCCGATCTTCCCTTCGGCCGATCCGTCGGTGCCGCAGCGCAAGCACGATATCACGGAGGCCAAGCGGCTGCTTGGCGAGGCTGGCGTGCCGAACGGCTTCGAGGTGACGCTGACCACCGAACGCGCCTATGACATTCCCGACTATGCGGTGATCATCCAGAACTTCGCCAAGAAGGTCGGCATCGATGTCAAGCTCAATGTCCTGCCGCAGGACGCCTATTACGGCTCGGCGACCTTCGGCAGCTCGCCCTGGCTGGATTCGGTTCTCGGCATCACCGACTACGGCCATCGCGGCACGCCCGACATCTTCCTCAACGCCACGCTGAAGAGTACGGGAGCCTGGAACGCGGCGCATTTCAACAACCCCGGCTATGATGCGCTGCTGCTCGACTACTCGAAGGCGCGTGACCTCAATGCCCAGCGCCTTGCTGCCGGCAAGATCCAGACGCTTTTGCTTGACGAGACGCCGGCGATCATCAGCTACTTCTCGCAATACAGCCGGATTGTCAGCTCGAAGGTCGAGGGCGTGCGCTTCACCGCAATCTCGCATCTGCTGCTCGATCGCGTTTCCTTCGTCCAGGCATGATCGCGACATGCTGACCGGCCGCATTCTGCCAGCGCGTGTCGGCACTCTCGTCCTCACGCTGTGGCTTGTCAGTGTCCTGGTTTTCTTCGCCGGGCAGGTTTTGCCCGGCGATGTCGGCCGCGTGATGCTCGGGCCGTTTGCCGACGCGCAGGCGGTGGCGGAGCTGAACAAGCGGCTGGGCGCCGACCAGCCAGTTCTCGTCCAGTATTGGCTCTGGTTCAGCAAGGCGGTGTCAGGCGATTTCGGCACCTCGTTTTCGATGCGCGCGCCGGTGGCCCCGTTCGTGCTGGAGAGCCTGAAGCGCTCCGCATCCCTTGCCGGCATTATTTTGGTCTTTCTCATTCCGCTCGGGGTTGGCGGCGGTGTCATCGCCGGTCTCAACGCCGGCCGCCTCATCGACCGGCTGATCGTGATGGCGGGCGTCTCCTTCGGCATCGTCCCGGATTTTGTGTCCGGCCTGATGCTGCTCATCGTTTTCGGCCTGTGGCTGAACTGGTTCCCGATCTCAGGCGTTGCGCCGGATGGCGCGGGCTTCTGGACGCAAGGCTATTATCTGATCCTGCCGGCGCTGCCGCTGGTGCTCAATCTGGCCGGCTACATCGCCCGGATGACGCGGGCCGGCGTGATCGAGGCGATGGCCGCCGACTACACACGCACCGCCGTCCTGAAAGGGCTTGAGCGGCGCGAGATCATCCTTCGGCACGTGCTGCGCAATGCGCTGACCCCGACCATCGCGGTGCTGGCGACGCAGACCGGATACATGCTTGGCGGGCTGGTTGTGATCGAAGCGCTGTTCGGCATCCAGGGACTTGGCAATCTGGTTCTGAACGCGGCCAAGGCGCGAGATTTCCCGATGCTTGAAGCGGGGGTGCTGGTGATGGCGGCAATCTTTGTTCTTTCGGCGGCGGCGGGCGACTTCGTGCTGGCCTTGCTCGATCCGCGGCAACGCCGTCGGACCTCGCCATGACGGATCTGACGGAGTTTTCCGCATCACGGCGCGCCGTGGCCGGTTTTCCGGCGGTGCGCAGGATCGGCAGTGCCTTCTCCGGACTGCCCCCATCGGTCGTGATCGGAACGCTGCTGCTACTGTTCTGGGTCGTATGCGCGGTAGCAGGCAATCTTTTCGTTCCGTATGATCCCTATGCCGAGGATTTTCTGGCGATGCTGACGCCGCCCGATGCCTCGCACTGGTTCGGGACCGATCAGCTCGGCCGCGACGTGCTGTCCCGCATTATCGTCGGATCGCGCGATATCCTGCTGGTTGCGCCGCTGGCGACGCTGGTCGGCGTTGCCGCCGGCAGCATCATCGGCCTGGTGCTCGGCTATTTCGATGGCCTCACCGATGCCATCGGCGCGCGGTTGCTCGATACACTGATGGCGTTTCCATTCATCGTTCTCGTCACCATGACGCTGGTGGCGATCGGGCCGTCGAACCTGACCGTCGTCTTGGTGATCGGCATCGCCTATGCGCCGCTGGTGGCGCGCACCGTCCGCGCCGCCGTGCGCGAGCAGAAGCAGCGCGACTATGTCAGCGCCGCCCGGCTTGGCGGCGAAGGCGCGCTCGCCATCATGTTCCTGGAGATATTGCCCAACATCAGGGAGACCATCCTCATCGAGTTCGTCACTCGGCTGGGCTACGCGTTCTTTTCGATCGCGACGCTGAGTTTTCTGGGCCTCGGCATCCAGCCGCCTTCCGCCGATTGGGGGCTAGCCGTCGCCGACGGCTACGGCTTCCTGACCGGCGGTAAATGGTGGGTCGTCGTTTTCAATTCCGGCGCGATCGTTTCACTGGTCATGGCAACGAACCTAATTGCCCAAGGCTTAGGCGCGTTTGAAAATGGTGATGGATGAATGCGAAGCCGTATTGATGGCCTGAGCTTCGGTCTGCTCGCTATACGGACATTGCTACGTCCATTAGCAGAACGGCATTTTTCTCCGCGAGGCCGAAAAATCGGAATGTAGTTCCTTATCTCTATAGATTTTGTCGAATATCGTCTGCCCCGGTTTGGAAATGACCCGATGCGCATGCAGGGTCCGGGAGATTGACGAGTTGGCAAGGCTATCGGTTCTCGGAATATCCGGCGGCGTAAGCACACCATCGCGCACTACCGCGGTGGTCAACGCGCTGGTCAAGGCAGTCGCCTTGCGCGTCCCGGCAGAAACCGGCCTGATCGAAATCACCGAGGCGGCGCCTTCGATTTTCGCCGGGCTGTCTCGTCGTGCGCTCGGCGCGTCTGGCGAAGCGATCATCCAGCGTGTCGAGAAGGCCGACCTGCTCGTGGTCGGAACGCCGGTCTATCGGGCGTCCTACACCGGCGCTCTCAAGCACCTGTTCGACCTCGTCGATCATCGTGCACTGACGGGCAAGACCGTGCTTCTCGCGGCAACCGGCGGAAGTCCATACCATGGCCTGGTTCTCGAACATCAGCTCCGGCCATTGTTCGGTTTTTTCGGGGCCGTCACCGTCCCGACCGGCGTCTACGGCGCGCCCGACGATTTCGTCGATGCCAAGATCGTCCGCGCGGCGATTATCGAGCGCATCTCACGGGCCGCTACCGAAGCGATTTCCTTGCTTAATTCCAGTGATGCAAACACTGCCGTCGCCACGCGCGTCGGTTGAAGCCAATCAAAAGGGGAAACGAACGAAATGACCTCGAATTCCGACAACGTGAAGTTCGCCTACTGGGTCCCGAACGTTTCGGGCGGCCTTGTCATCTCCAACATCGAGCAGCGGACAGGCTGGGACATCGACTATAACCGCAAGCTTGCCCAGATCGCCGAGGCCAACGGCTTCGACTACGCGCTCAGCCAAATACGCTTCACGGCCGGCTATGGCGCCGACAACCAGCACGAATCCGTCTCGTTCAGCCATGCCTTGCTCGCTGCCACCACAACGCTGAAAGTCATCGCGGCGATCCTGCCCGGCCCATGGAATCCAGCGCTGGCGGCCAAGCAGATAGCCACCATCAATCACCTGACCAATGGCCGTGTCGCGGTCAATGTCGTGAGCGGCTGGTTCCGCGGTGAGTTCGCCGCCATCGGCGAGCTGTGGCTCGACCACGACGAGCGCTATCGCCGCTCGGAGGAATTCATCCGTGCGCTGCGCGGCATCTGGACCGAGGACAATTTCACTCTGAAGGGCGACTTCTATCGCTTTACCAACTACTCGATGAAGCCGAAGCCGATCGATCCGCAGCCGGAGATATTCCAGGGCGGCTCATCACGCGCGGCGCGCGACATGGCTGCGCGGGTTTCCGACTGGTATTTCACCAACGGCAACACGCCGGAAGAGATCAAGAAGCAGGTTGATGACATCAAGACCAAGGCGAAGGCCAATGGCCACAAGGTCAAGATCGGCGTCAACGCCTTTGCCATCGCTCGTGAAACCGAGGCAGAAGCGCGCACCGTGCTCGACGAGATCATCGCCAAGGCCAATCCGGAGGCGGTGCAGGGTTTCGCCGATCAGGTCAAGAATGCCGGCAAGGCCTCGCCGGAAGGCGAGGGTAACTGGGCGAAATCCTCGTTCGAGGATCTTGTCCAATACAATGACGGCTTCCGCAGCAATCTCATCGGCACGCCGGAACAGATTGCCGAACGCATCCTCAAGCTGAAGGATGCCGGCGCGGATCTGATCCTGCTCGGCTTCCTGCATTTCCAGGAAGAGGTGGAGTTCTTCGGCAAGCGCGTCATCCCTCTGGTGCGCGAACTGGAAGCGGCGCGCGACAGGGAGCTCGTCGCCGCGGAATAGGACAGGCGCGGCCTTCAGGCCGCCGCCCGCACGCCTTCAAAATCAGGGACGTTTCATGATTGGTGCTTCGCTGGGAGCCGCCGCCTACGAGCGCGCGCCCGAAATCTCCGGCATTCTTGCTGGTGCTGGTCCCGTCGAGGACACGCGCCCGGCGCGCCTGTCGCCAAAGGCTGATGCGATCCTGGTGCTGGGCGGGATCAGCATTTCTTTTGGTGGCGTCATGGCACTGCGGGATGTCGACCTCGAGGTCAAAAGCCGCGAGATTCGCGCTGTGATCGGTCCCAATGGCGCCGGCAAATCCTCGCTGATCAACATCATCAGCGGCCTCTATCACGCCGATCAGGGCAAGATCGCGATCGATGGCCAGTCCTTCTCCCGGGTGTCGGCAAGCCGTCTGGCACGGCTCGGCGTCGCGCGCACCTTCCAGAACCTGGCACTGTTCGGTGGGCTTTCAGTGCGCGACAACATCGCGTCGGGCCGCGTCCACACCCGGCGCGCCAGCTTTGTCGAACATATCGCCGGCCTACCGCGCGCCCGGCGCGAAGATGCCGCGATCGCTGAAAAGGTCGACCAGACAATCGCCTTCCTGCATCTCGAGGCCGTCGCCGATCGCCTGGTCGCAACGCTGCCCTACGGCCTGCAGAAGCGGGTCGAACTGGCGCGCGCGCTTGTCGCCGAGCCGAAGATCCTGCTGCTCGACGAACCGATGGCCGGCATGACGGCGACCGAGAAGGCCGAGATGGCCGGTTTCGTGCGCGCAGCGCGCGACCGGCACGACGTCACCATCATCCTGATCGAACACGACATCGGCGTGGTCATGGGACTCTCCGACCGCGTCGCCGTGCTCGACTACGGCCGCAAGATCGCCGACGGGACACCGGCCGAGGTCAGGGCCAATCCGGCGGTGATCCGGGCCTATATCGGCACCGCCGAAGTCGAACATGGCGAGGGCATCTGATGAGCTACTATGATTTCCTCTTCGTCATCGAGGTGCTGGTCGGTGGCTTGCTCTCAGGCGTCATGTATTCGCTCGTCGCCATCGGTTTCGTGCTGATCTACAAGACGTCGGGCGTGCTGAACTTCGCGCAAGGGTCGATGGTGCTGTTCGCCGCACTCACCTTTGTCAGCCTTGTCGAACGCGGCATCCCGTTTGCGCTTTCGCTGCTCATTACCCTCGCGGTCATGGTTGCGCTGGGCTTCACCATCGAGCGAACTGTGCTGAGGCCGCTGGTCAATCGCTCGCCGATGACGCTGTTCATGGCCACGCTTGGCCTGTCTTACATCATTGAAGGCGCTGCCCAGTTGGTGTGGGGCACGCAGGTGCACGGGCTCGATCTCGGCATCGACGACACGCCGTTCGAGGTCGGCGGTATCCTGATATCGTCGTTCGATCTTCTTGCTGCAGGCATTGCCGCGGCGATGGTCGCCGGCTTGAGCGCATTCTTCTATTGGACCCGCATCGGCCTGGCGTTTCGCGCCGTCGCAGACGACCAGTTCGCCGCGCTCGCCGTCGGGCTGCGGCTGCCCCGGATCTGGGGGACGGTGTGGACGGCCGCGGGGTTCGTGGCACTGGTCGCGGGGCTCTTGTGGGGCGCGCGCCTCGGCGTCCAGTTCTCGCTGTCGCTGATCGTGCTGAAGGCGCTGCCGGTGCTGGTGCTTGGCGGCTTCGATTCCATCCTCGGCGCCATCGTCGGCGGCCTCATCATCGGCGCCAGCGAGAAGCTCGCCGAGGTCTACCTCGGACCCTTTTTCGGTGGCGGCATCGAAGGCTGGTTCGCCTATGCGCTGGCGCTGGTCGTCCTGCTGGTGCGCCCCTCCGGCCTGTTTGGCCAGAAGACTGTCGAAAGGGTCTGACCGATGGCCGTGCAAGCGCTCGATGCCGCAAGGCTTCCCATCGACTGGCAGAGGTTAGCTCTGCCCGTCGCCCTGATTGCCGTGGCCTACGGCCTGATCCCCGCCTATGCGTCGAGCTATCTCGTCGAGGCGATCCTGCTGCCGTTCCTTGCGCTCAGCCTGGCGGCGGTCGGCCTCAACCTTTTGACCGGCTATTGCGGCCAGCTTTCGCTGGGCTCCTCCGCCTTCATGGCGGTCGGCGCTTTCGCCGCCTACAATTTCAACCTTCGGGTCGAAGGACTGCCGCTGGCTGCAACCATGATCCTGGCCGGGATTTCGGCCGCCGGCATCGGCGTCGTGTTCGGATTGCCGAGCCTGCGCCTGCGCGGCTTCTATCTCGCCGTCTCGACGCTCGCCGCCCAGTTCTTCGTGCAGTGGGCGCTGACCAAGTTCGGCTGGTTCTCCAACGACAACCCTTCCGGGGTGATCTCGGCGCCGCACCTTGCCGTTGCGGGCTTCTCGCTCGACAGGGCGACGGGCCGCTACCTGCTCTCGGTGACCACGGTTATCGTGCTCACGGCGCTCGTCTGGCGCCAGGTCAACAGCGCGACCGGCCGCAATTTCATCGCCGTGCGCGACAACGAAACCGCCGCGCGGGTGATCGGCGTCCCTGTGCTGAAGACCAAGCTGCTCGCGTTCGCCATCTCGTCCTTCATCATCGGCGTCGCCGGGGTGCTGTGGGCCTTCACCTATCTGCGCACCGTCGAGCCGGCCGGCTTCAATCTCGACCGCTCGTTCCAGATCCTGTTCATCATCATCATCGGCGGGCTGGCCTCGATACGCGGCGCCTTTCTGGGAGCGGCGTTCATCGTCATCTTTCCGCTCATCCTGTCGCGGCTTGGCGCCTTCCTGTTTGGCGGACTGTTCGATTCGGGTGTTCTCGACATGAGCCAGCGCATCGTGCTCGGCGCGCTCATCATCATCTTCCTCATCGCGGAACCGAACGGGCTGTCGGCCCTCTTCGACCGCCTGAAACGACGGATCGGCTCAAGGTCCAGCTGAGCGCCGCTCGACATCCTCTCACGGACCACAACCTCAGGAGACGCAATCCATGACCTTCTTCAGTCACCTCAAGAAAGCGGCGATCGCCACGGCCTTCGTCCTCGGCGCGACGGCGGTCCACGCCGACGAGCAGTATTTTCCCCTGCAGAGCTACCGCGTCGGCCCTTATGCCGCCGGCGGCACCGGCTTCTTCGGCGGCTTCATCGACTATCTCAACCTGATCAACATCCGCGACGGCGGCGTCAACGGCGTCAAGCTGACCTGGAGCGAGGGCGAGACGCAGTATGAGGTCGAGAAGGGCGTCGAGGTCTATGAACGATTGAAGAGCAATCCCGGCATCGCCGCCTGGAACCCGCTTTCGGTCGGCATCGCCTATGCCATGATCGACCGCATCACCGATGACAAGGTGCCGCTGATCACCATCAACCACGGCCGCACCGACACCACGGACGGACGCGTGTTCCCCTACGTCTTCCCGCTGCTGCTCAATCCCTACAGCGAGACCTCGGGCATCGTGAACTATATCGCCTCCAAGGAAGGTGGCCTCGACAAGCTCAAGGGCAAGAAGATCGTCGTGCTCTATCACGGCTCGCCCTACGGCAAGGAGACGATCCCGATCTATGAATTGCTGTCGCAGAAATACGGCTTCGAGCTGTCGCAGATCGAGGTTCCGCATCCCGGCAACGAACAGCAGGCGCAGTGGCTGACGATCCGTCGCGAGCATCCCGACTATGTGGTGCTGCGCGGCTGGGGCGTGATGAACCCGGTTGCGCTCAAGACCGCGCAGAAGACCGGCTTCCCGGCCGATCACATCGTCGGCAACGTCTGGTCGAACTCCGAAGAGGACGTGATCCCCGCGGGCGACGCCGCCAAGGGCTATACGGCCATCACCACCCAGGCATCGGGCGAGCAGTATCCGGTGGTCCAGGAGATCGTCAAAACGGTCTACGACGCCGGCAAGGGTAACCTTGAGGACAAGAGCCGGATCGGTTCGGTCTACCATAATCTGGGCATCGTTAACGGCATCCTCAATGTCGAGGCGGTCCGCATCGCGCAGGCCAAGTTCGGCAACCGCACATTGACCGGCGATGAAGTGCGCTGGGGCTTCGAGCATCTCAAGCTCGATCCGGCGCGCGTCGAGGCGCTCGGCGCTAAGGATCTGTTCCATTCCATCAACGTCTCCTGGGACAATCACGAAGGTGACGGCTACGTGACCTTCCAGCAGTGGGACGGCAAGAAGTGGAACGTCGTCTCCGACTGGATTGCGCCCGACTGGAAGCTGCTGCGTCCGATCATCGAGAAGTCGTCCGAAGCTTATGCCAAGGAAAAGGGCATCAAGATCCGCACGGCCGAAGACGCCGAAGCAGTGGTCAGCAACTGAAGTCCAACAACTCGCGGGCCGCCCCCCCGGCGGCGCGCCGTTTTGTGGGAATTTGGGGTGAGGGAGTTTGACGCCCCGAAAAAAGCAGACGTGTGGGAAGGTGGGGGGGGGGCGGGGGAACCACCCCCCACCCCC